>JBGPGJ010000286.1:0-3655 GCA_041483795.1 Sulfurifustaceae bacterium | reverse complement strand
CGTGATAGGCAGGGGGCTGAGGGATGGGCTCGAGCGACATAACGCCGAGGAGCGCAAGCAGCGCGATCAGAACGAGCAAGCCCTCACGCCAGTACCGACTCAGCGCAGTTATCTTCATGGATTGTATTGTCTCGGATTGCGCGACGCTTACACACCCTACAAACAATTCTTGGAAGACCGGAGGCAATACAGAGCTACCCCTTTGCGCAGTCGGCCGCTACGGCAACAGAAAACCCGCCCGTTCCAGATCCGCCTTCAATGCCATGGAGCGCTCCTCACCGAGCGGCAGGTGCGGCGGGCGTACGTTCAGCCACGACGACCGCCCGGCGCGCTCCGCCGTTAACCGTTTGAGTGCGGGAATCGCCGGGTGCTTCTCGATTACATCGCGCGCGGCCGTCAAGCGTTCTTGTAATTCATCCACATCATGCGACGTCCGTTGCGCGTACACTTGGCCTGCCAGCCGGCAGGTAACGTTGGTCGTCGCCGAAATGCATCCGGCGCCGCCAACGCGCAGGATCGGCAGCAGGTATCGCTCCGTACCGCCGTAGACCCGAAACCCGGGCAACGTTTCGCAGAGGGCCTTCATGTTATTCCAGTCGCCGCTCGAGTCCTTCATACCGATGACGGTGTCCGGATAATCCCCGACCAACCGGACGATAAGTGCGTGACCAAGCGTCACGCCGCTCATTTGCGGGAAAAATGATAGAGATAGAGCTTGAGACGCCGGTCGCCGACGCGCTGGATCACTTGATCGAAGGCGGCGTACAGCCCATCGTCGCTTACGTTTTTATAGTAAAACGGCGGCAGTGCCAGGACGCCGCCCGTGCCGAGCGCGACCGCGTGGCGCGTGAGTGCCACCGTATCCGGTATCGCACAGCAACCGGTGCCGACAAGAAGCCGGGACGGCGGAATATCGGCGTCAATCAACCGATCGAGCGCCTCGATGCGTTCGGCGACGCTGAAGGAGTTCGCTTCTCCGGTGGTACCCATCGGCGCCACGCCGTTACAGCCGTTCGCAAGTAGCCAACGGCAATGCTCGGCGAACGCCTCGTGATCGACGGAGAGATCGTCGCGCAACGGCGTCAACGCCGCGGCAAATACGCCGTTCGGCAATATCGCGGCGCGCTCCGGTATGGCCGCAGAGGTTATCATCCCGACTCCAAGTGTACCGGGTATTTTCTAACCTATACCGGTTATCATCAACTTGAGCGTGTTCGTCTCCCAGAGCCGCTCTGGCCGGCGGTTACGATAGGAAGGGTTCGGCGCGCTTCAGCAGTTCCTCCAACCCCGGCTCGTTCGGATTGCGCGGCTTGCCGGGGTGGATGATGGACACCTGGCAGTTCTCGGCTGCTTCAACCAGTTGCCGGTAGCTGCCTGCGTTGATGTCGGCGAGGTACGCCTGCTTGTTCGCGTCGTAGGCAAACATCTTGTTGTTGATCTGAGTGCACTCGTCGCAGCTCGTACACCGCGGAGTTTCGATATAGGCTTCGTCGGATGACTTCTCTTGCTCCGGTTTGGCAACCGCTGTAGCGGGCGCCGCCGCGGGTTTCGGTTCATGGCGCGGGGCCTCGCGCTCACGGGCTTCTTCCGGAGCCGTCTTTTCGCGCATAGGCGGCGCTTCCGCGGTCGAGCCGCGAATTCCGCTAAGCTCCTGAAGGCTGTGCCACATCTCAAGACAGCGCCTCGCCTCGGGGATCAACTTGTCGTCAACGATTACTTTTTGCAGCACGTCATCGCGGTCGGTCATGAGCAGATGGGGGACATGCTCCGGGAGACCCTTGGTCGCACCGACCAGGCACTTGTCAACCGAGATCATGTTGCCGTTCCATCTTGCTCGTGGGACCCGCGCGAAGTGTCGGGCGTAGCGCCGGTCGCAGGCCACGAAGTCCACAAACGTGAACGCAAGATCCTGTGAGATCCTCTGGTGGTTCTCGTCCTCGTAAGCGAGACCCTGGACGGGCCAGTCACGGTTTACCTGGGGATTCCCCTCGAGGCTGAACCGCGACGCCCAGTCGGGACCCGCGGAGGGGTCGTAGCTGAAGGCCGGAAAGGCGCGCGACTCCATCGCGGCCGCAGCGACCAAGTAGGGCGGGAGGTCGGCGGCCGATCGGGCTGCGCCCGAAAAAACGCTGAACAGGGCCGGCCCGGGATAGGTAAGTCCCTTGAAGATTCGCTCCCGACACGGGAGCAGGTTGGAGCTGCTCGACTGCAGGACGTAGACATCGTTGAGACCGACCATCATGTTGGCGAGTCGCGCGCTGCGCAGACTGAACGCGCGGCGCCCGTCGCGGACCAACGGCTCCTCCAAGATGTCGTTGCTCTGGACGACGACCTTTACCGGCAGGCCCGCGCAAAGCACGGCCATCAGGTCGGCATACTCGGTTGCCGACACGTTGCCGGCGCGGATACAGACAAGCGAGTCTGGAAACAAGTTGAGATCATCCGGACCGAGCGCGCCGTCGCCAAACTCCTCGAAGAACGGATCGTGTTTCAGTTCGTCGTAGTGGCCCTCGATTTCGAGCTCGGTGATCGCGATGGCCTTGGTAAGCTCAATCATCTTGGGCAGTCGCTCGCGCAGACCCTTAAGGGCGGCCGCGCAACTCTCGAATACGTACGAGCAGCGCTGCTCCCCATCGGCCGGTTCGAATTGCCCGTTCGTCGAGCAGAAAAACTCTTGTGACTTGAGCACGGAGAGCGCCCACTCGATGCGCCTGCGCTGGCTCTCGGGTAGCGATTCCTGGGGCGCGGCCTTGGCGAGGAGGCGCGACATCACCTCGAAGTCGAACACGTCGCTATACGCGGCCCCAACCGAGGTCTTGAGGCTCTTCGCGCTTTGCCCCGCCTTGGAGCGCACGAAGTCTGAGCGAAGCATGTCCGAGAGTTTCAGAACTAGCCGGTTGACTTTGTCATGGAATCTGCTGGCCTTTTGCTTTTGGACCGACGCCCAGGCGTGAGTGAACAGGCGCATCGGTAGGTCCGCGTCGCAATCAACCAGATCGCCGTCAATCTTCACGCTAACACCGGCGCGGCTCGCGCTATCCTCGAGCAGCTCATCGGTCCCCGACCCGAGCCGTTGGGCGGCTTGGTTCCACAGTTCCGAGAGCGACCCGGCGGCGCCCGCCGCAACCAGGGTACGAATCTCGCGCTCCAGTCGCAGAATGTGTTTTCTCAGCCGCTCGTTCTCGCTACCCGGCGGGGCTGCCTCGATGAGAGCGTTGTCAACCAGAGCGGAAAGGGATTGCACGAACTCCGGGCCCGCGCTATTCCGGATGAGCACCAAGGGAAAATCGTAGCGCAGCGTGGTGAGGTCCTTATATCTGGCGAGCAGGGCGGGGCGCAGCTTGAGTTCCTCGATCGCATCGAGAACGTCAGCGCGCCGCTTTCCCGCCAAATGAAAGGCCACCTGTGCTTGATGATCTGCGTGCATGTTAGGGAAACTCTGATTAAATAAAGTTTTGTCGCGGAGACGCGGAGACGCAGAGATTTTTGTATTGATTACCCATCGCTTTTCTCTGCGCCTTCGCGCCTCTGCGTCGAATGATCATATAAATAAAAACTTCTTTAGATATCAACCTGCCATGTTAAGTATGACTGCAAGCATCGCCCGCGGCGCTTCAATGTCTCACGCCGCCGACTGCGTCGCATCCGCCTCCTG
>JBGPGJ010000285.1:0-3656 GCA_041483795.1 Sulfurifustaceae bacterium | reverse complement strand
GCGCGCTTCGCGTTGGCGCACCTGATTCCGGGCGGCGAATTGCAAATTGAGTACGATGCCGAACGCCACGACCGCTACGGGCGTACGCTTGCGCACGTTCTCCTTTCGGACGGTCGAAGTGTCGAGGAAGCGTTGCTGCGTGACGGATTGGCGTTTCTGATCGCGGAAGCGCCGAACCTGGCGCGACTCGAGTCTTACGCCAGGGCTGAGGTCGAAGCGCGCCGCGCCGGCCGCGGCGTTTGGGGTCATCCCTATTACAAACCGCGCGCGGCGGCGCGGTTGGGACCGGACGATACCGGTTTCCGGTTCGTCGAGGGCGAGGTTCGGCGCGTCGGTCGCGGACCGCATGCGACATATTTCGATCTCTCCGAGCGTTTCACGCTCGTCATCCCGCACGAGCATTGGCACTTCTTCGGTGGCGACCCTAAACGCTTTCTGCACCGACATGTGATCGCCCGCGGCTGGGTTAGCGCCCAAGAGAACCGTTTGCGTCTGCGGCTGTCACATCCGGCAATGCTGGAATGGTAGACTGATCCGGCGAACCGTTATCTATGCCCCGTGCCGATGAACCGTCCGTTTCGTTTCGCCGTCTTAACTCTCGCAACGGTCGCGATCGCGGCGACGATCGTTGCTTGCGCCACCAATCCCGTCACGGGAGCAAAGGACATCGTTCTGCTGAGCGAAGAGCAGGAAATCGCCCTCGGCCGACAAAACGACCCGCAGATCCGCCAACAATACGGTGTCTACAACGACCAGGCGTTGCAGGCTTACGTCCA
Organism: Sulfurifustaceae bacterium; assembly: GCA_041483795.1. GTDB lineage: Bacteria > Pseudomonadota > Gammaproteobacteria > Acidiferrobacterales > Sulfurifustaceae > JAHFQD01. The sequence continues at coordinate 2,880 of JBGPGJ010000285.1, read as the reverse complement.
GCGCGTGGGCGAGCAACTCGCCGCGCACAGCCACCGGCCGAATCTGGTCTATCGTTTCACCGTGCTCGATTCGTCCGAGGTCAACGCCTTCGCGCTGCCGGGCGGCTACATCTACATCACGCGCGGCATCTTGGCCTACCTCAATTCCGAGGCCGAACTCGCTGCCGTGCTCGGCCACGAAACCGGCCACGTCACCGCGCGCCACGCCGTGCGTCAGTACACCGCCGCGACCGCAACCGGTTTCGCCGTTAGCATTCTTGGCGGCGGCCAAGCCGGTCAGCAACTGCTGAACATCCTCGGCAACGCGCTGCTCTCCGGCTACGGGCGCGATCACGAACTACAGGCCGACCATCTTGGCGCCGAATACATCGCCCGCGCCGGTTACGATCCGCAAGCGATGATCGGTGTCATGAGTGTGCTCAAGAACCAGGAAGAGGCCGAGAAGAAACGTGCCGCAGTCGAGGGACGGCAACCGCAAATCTACCATGGCGTGTTCGCGAGTCATCCGAGCGCCGACCAACGCTTGCAGGAAGTCGTAGCCGACGCGCGCAAATTCAAAACCGGTACTACCGTGCGTACGGGACGCGATGAGTATTTGAACCGCCTCGACCGGCTCGTCTTCGGCGACAGCGCAAGCGAGGGAATCCGTCACGGATCGAATTTCTACCACCGTGACCTGGATTTCGCCGTCAACTTCCCCAGCGGCTGGCGCATCGAAAATACGCCCAAGGCGGTCCACGCCTACGCACCGGGGAAAGACGCGATGATGCAATTGATTGTCGAGGACCTGAACAGGCGCGTGACGCCGCAAGAATACCTGCACAGCCGCGTCAAAACCAATGCGTTCATGGACGAACGCGCGCTCGACGGCAACGCGCTGCCTTCACATACGGCCGTGGTTCGACTCGCGGGGCCGTTCGGCGTGCGGGAGACACGCGCGGTCGTGCTCTACTACCACAACCGTGCATTTACGTTCTTCGGCGTGGCCAAGGACAACGACGCTTTCCAGCGCCTCGATGCCTCGTTCCTGGCGGCGGCGCGCAGCCTACATGCACTCACAGACAAGGAACGCGCAATCGCCGAGGGTCTGCGGCTGCGGGTGATAAAAGTACGCGCCGGTGAGTCGTTCGCGACACTCGCGAAGCGTTCCCCGCTCAATGACTACGCCGAACTCACGTTGCGGCTGATCAACGACAAATTCGCAAGCGGCGAACCGGTCGCGGGAGAGCTGCTAAAAATTATCGAGTAGGGAACTGCTGCGAAAGGAAGATGCTCAGGAGCGCGCGATTTCATTGACTTGGGGTGCGCCCTGGCCGACGCGCAGCGCCGCCAGCACCGCCAACCCCTGCAACAGCGCCACGCCGCCCAGCACCAGCGTGAACCGCCCGGCGTCCATGAGCAATCCGAACACGGGGGCGGCAAGCGCGAATCCCAGATCCAGACCGGAATAGACGAAACCGTACACGCGACCGAAGGAGCGCTGACCGAAACGCGCGATCGCGGCGCGACGTACCAGCATGTCGCGCGACGGACCGGCGGTGCCGTAACAAAACCCCAGTGCCACCATCAGCGGTGGCACGCTCCAGGCCGGGACATCGGTACTGGCAATAGCGAGTGCGGACACGGCCGCCGCGACCAGCAGCAGGGCGATATTCCGGTCGTGCGCGTTGCTGCGGGCGACGAGAAAACCGCCGGTGATCATGCCCGCGGCGGCGCCTAACAACATCGCCGTGAGCGCCGAGGCGCCCACGGTGAGCGGCATGCCGTAGAGATCGTGCAGCACCGGCGGCGCGTAGTTTTGCAATGCACCGATCGCCATCGTCCCCAGAAGAAGGAACACGAAACACGCCCACACCGCGTCGGAGGTGAGAAAGGCGAATGTTGCGGGCGCGGCTTCCGCGGTCGTGGTGGCCGCGGCGTACGGGGATTCTTTGATCGTCTCGCGGCGCACGAACACCAGCGCTAACGCAACAAACGCCAGCACCGCGGCGGCGAACGCGGCCATGCGCCAGTTCGTTGCCACCGCAATGCCGGTCATGAACACCGGCCCGAGGGCCCAACCGAGGTTTCCCGACAGGCCATGGACCGAAAAGGCGTGGCCCAGGCGCGACGAAGAGACATTGCGGTTGAGCAATGTGAAGTCCGCGGGATGAAAAACACTATTTCCAAGGCCGGCAAAGGTTGCCGCTAGTAGCAGCGTCGGGTAATTTTGCGCCAACCCCAGTGTGATTGCGGCGAGCACGAACAATGCGATGCCGCCGATCAGCACGCGCCGCGCGCCAACGCGGTCCACGACGACGCCGGCCAAGGCCTGTCCCACGCCCGAAATGATGAAAAACAGCGTCATCGTAAGGCCTACTTCGGTAAAGTTGAGTCCGAATTCCTGCATCAACCACGGGAATAACGGCGGAATCAGGAGATGAAAGAAATGCGATACGCCATGCGCAAAACCGACCAGCGAGATGACTTCGATATCGCGTCGGCTGGTATAAACTGCGGCGGCTGCGGTCATGAATCACATGCTCCCGATAATCCGATCACAGTATTATCGCCCACCCACATGCGTGCTAAAAGCATGAACACCGCGCGCGCGGTGCGCGACTTGATTTCATGGGCTGAAACGGAACTTACCGGCGCCGGCGTCTATTTCGGCCACGGCACCGACAATGCACTCGACGAGGCCGCGTGGCTCGTGGGCGGTGCGCTTTCGGTAGTGCCCGACCAGCTCGATGCGCACCTCGACGATCCACTCACGCCGGCACAACGGACGGCGATACGCCAGCTCGTCGAGCAACGCATCGCGACGCGTAAGCCCGCCGCCTATCTGCTGCACGAAGCGTGGTTCGCCGGCCTTTCATTCTACGTAGATGAGCGCGTGAT
>JBGPGJ010000284.1:0-3664 GCA_041483795.1 Sulfurifustaceae bacterium | reverse complement strand
GCGCTACCTGCCTGACCAGCGAGGCCGAGATAAACATGTCCTTCTCCGAGGGCGTCATGAACACGGTCTCGATGGTCGGAGAAAGCCGGCGGTTCATGCCGGCAAGCTGGAACTCGAACTCGAAATCCGACACCGCGCGTAACCCGCGTAGAATCACGTTGGCACCGTACTGGCGCGCGCAGTCTACGAGCAGATTGTCGAAACCGACCACGCGCACGCGCTCGATACCCTCAAGCGAAGCACGCGTAAGTTCAACCCGTTGCTTCAGATCGAAGAGTGGGCTTTTCTCCGGGTTGGCGGCAACCGCAATAATCACCTCTTCGAACAACCGGGCGGCACGGCGTACCAAATCCGAATGACCGTTGGTCATCGGATCGAATGTTCCGGGATAGATGGCGGTAACTTTCATGGGGCGTCGGTGTTACTGCGCAAGTATATCATCGGATCGGGTAACCCCCGGCCGCCGCTCAGGCCGAGGGCCGGGCAAGATGATAACCAACTTGACCCGCCCTACGGCTGCGCCAGATTTCCCAGCCGCCGGGCAGTGGTAACGGTTCCAGCGCTGCTGGGGCCTCGATGTATACGAGTCCACCGGGTTTGAGCCAGTCGCGCGCCGCGATAAGCGCGCTGCAACGCTCGATGAGGTCGGCTGCGAACGGTGGATCGAGAAAGATCACATCGAAGAGTTGAGACGCACCGCGCAGAAACTCGACGGCATCGGCCTGGATTACCTTGGCGCCGTGCGCGTCAAGCGTGGCGATATTGCGCCGCAGCTGTTCCGCCACCCGCGACGCATGCTCGACCATGACAACTTCGGCCGCGCCGCGCGAGAGCGCCTCGAGACAGTGCGCGCCCGTACCCGCGAAGAGATCGAGGCAGCGCGCACCTCTGATCACGGGCGCAAGCCAGTTGAACAGCGTCTCGCGCACGCGATCCGGCGTTGGCCGCAGTCCCTCCTGGGCCAACACCGGAAGTTTGCGCCCCCGCCATTGACCGCCGATGATGCGGATCTTCCCAGGATAGGATAACGACGTGCGCGGCGTTACAGGGCGGCGACTGCGTTTAACCTTCGCCACCGACAATCACCGTAACCATCCGGTCCGGTCGCACACGACGCGCAAAGGCATCGCGAATTTGCTCAGCGGTTACGGCCTGTACGTGCATGGAGAAATCGTCGAGATACGTGAGCGGCAGCCCGTAAAACACGATCGCCGCCATCTGGTCGGCAATCTTCCGATTGCTGTCGAGCCGCAGGGCGAAACCACCGGTGATATTTTTCTTCGCCGCCTCCAGTTCCACTTCGGTCGGACCCTGCGCGATAAACTCATCGAGGATTTTACGCAACAATCCATACGCCTCGTCGCGGCTCGCGTTCTTCGTCTGCAGACCCATGACGAACGGACCCGGCGCGCGCATCGGCGCAAAATAACTGTAAACACTGTAAGAAAGGCCGCGCTTCTCGCGCACTTCCTCCGTCAGGCGCGAGACCAGTCCGCCGCCACCGAGAATATGGTTGCCGACGTAAAGTGGGAAGTAATCCGGGTCGGCGCGCGCGATGCCCGGCTGCCCCACCAACAGATGCGACTGGCTCGCCGGAAACGGGATTTTCTTTACCGCAGCGCGTTCCGGCAAGGCAATCGGCGGTAGCGCCGGCGCGGGCTCGCCGGCGGGCATTGCGCCGATCAGTTTTTCGGCTATGCGCCGCGCCTCCCCGGTACTCACGTTCCCGACCATCGTCAGCCAGACGTTGCGCCCAACGTAGTAACGACGGTAATGCACGATGAGATCCTCACGCGTGATGCGCTTAAGCGATGCCTCATCGCCCGCCGGGTCGTTGGCATAGGGATGTTCGCCGTAAAGCGCGCGCATGAAAGTCTTCTGCGCCACGCTGCCGGGCGATTGCGCGTCCCGTGCAAGCCCGATCATCATGCGCGCGCGCTCGCGCTCCATGCTCTCCGCGGGGAACGTCGGTGCCAGAAGAATCCTTGTGAACAGATCGAGCGCCGGTTCAAGGAGTGCAGGATCCGTCAGACTGCGCAAATCCACCGTCGCCATGTCGCGTTCGGTGCCCGCGCCGAACTCGGCGCCGAGACCCTCGAAGCGACTGGCAATATCATCCGCGGTCAATCCAGCCGCGCCCTCGCGCAGCATGAGATTGGTCAACTGCGCGAGCCCGCCTTTGCCCTTCGGATCGCGCGCCGCGCCGGCGTCGAACACGGCACGCACTTGAAGCATCGGAATTTCGCGGGCCTCAACCAAGTAGACACGCGCCCCGTTCGGCAACGTCCAGTGCTCTATTTTCGGACCGGCATGGACGAGCGGCGGCATGGCAAACGCAGCGAGGAGAAGACAGCCAACGAAACGCCGAAGAACCCACTCTTTCCCGCCGGAAGACCGGACCGTTTCGTGTTTCCGCCGCACCCATCTGGAAGAGGGGGAGTTGGTATTTCGAATTATTCTCTTACCGAACATGGCTGCCTCCCACCGACATCGGACGCTTCTGGTCGGATTTAATTGGCAACGGATCGAGTACGCCCACGGTAAGATTCGCATCGGTAAAATACTTGCGTGCCACCGTTTGAACCTGCTCCGCCGTGACCGCCCGGATACGCTCGACGTAACCATCGAGTAGTCGCCAATCGAGTCCGGCGCTGGCGACCTGGCCGAGTTGCATCGCCTGGTAAAACACCGAGTCGCGCGCGTATACATCGGAGGCCACGACCTGAGCCTTGACCCGCCGCAACTCCTCTTCGGCGACCGGCTCGTCGCGCAATCGTGCGATCTGCGCGCGCAATGCCCGCTCGAGTTCTTCCACGCCGCGGCCGGCAACGGGTGTTCCCTCGAGTGTAAACACTCCCGGCGCGCGACCGATGGGGCTGTAACCGGCATCTACTGCCGCCGCGATTTTTTGTTCGCGCACCAGCTCCCGCGCAAAACGCGCGGCGTTACCGCCGTCGAGCACGCCGGCCGCCACGGCGAGCGCGTAGGGCTCCCAGGAATTATCCGGCGCAAGCACCGGGACGTGATAACCCAGCATGAGATGCGGAACCTCCGCTGGTGCGGATACCCGCGTGCGCCGTTCACCGTTTTGCGCCGGCTCTGCGAGTACGAGGGTAGGGTTGACCTCGCGACGCGGAACGGGGTCAAAGTATTTCTCCGCCAGCGCAAACACCTCCGGCGGCGCGACGTCACCGGCCACGACTAACGTCGCCTCGTTCGGGGCATAGTAGCGCTCGTACCAACGGCGCAGATTCGTGGCCGTCATCCGCTCAAGGTCCGGCATCCAGCCGATGATCGGATTTTTATAGGAATGCACCTGATAGGCGGTCGCCATGAACTTTTCACCCAGCAAAGCCTCCGGCTGGTCTTCCGTGCGCAATCGCCGCTCTTCCATCACCACCTGAATCTCCTTGGCGAACTCCTCCGGCACAAGTCGCAGGTTCTGCATCCGGTCGGCCTCGAGTTCGAAGCTCACCGCCAAGCGCGATTTCTCGAGCTGCTGGTAATAACCGGTGTAATCGTAACTGGTGAAAGCGTTCTCGCGCCCACCCTGTTCGGCAATGATGCGCGAGAACTCACCGGGCGTGAGGCGATTGGTACCTTTGAACATCATGTGTTCGAGCGCGTGCGACATGCCGGTCAGGCCTTCGGGCTCATCCACGCT
>JBGPGJ010000283.1:0-3664 GCA_041483795.1 Sulfurifustaceae bacterium | reverse complement strand
GACAGAAATTCGATAATAGCCCGGACCTGATCCACCAGAATGTTACTGCTGTCTTCTTGGGGGCCCACGCGCATCAGATCGGGGTGGTTTCCGGCGCGAAATAACATGCAGCTTTGGCACACCCCACACGCTTGTCTATCTTCGGTACGTCTCCGACAAAATAGGAACTGGGCGAGTTGCAGGGCAAAGGCGTTTTTTCCGAGCCCGGCTTGACCGTGCAGCAACAGCGCATGCGGTAGACGCGCAAGATCGCGGGTCAGCGCGGCCCAGCGAGTGTCGTGCCAAAAATACTTTTCCGGCTCAATTCGAGCGGCAGCCGCGACGTCTTCGTCAGCGACCGCCACGGAAGAACTCCCGAAGTATCGCGACAACGCTGCTCTCGACTTCAGCAAGGGGGCGCGAAGCGTCAATCGTGCGGATGCGCGCGGGTTCGCTTGCCGCGCGATTAAGGTAGGCATGGCGCACTCGTTCCAGAAAACCCCGGTCGCGACTTTCGAAACGATCGGGTGTGACGCGACGCCCCGCCGCGCGTGTCAGCCCCGTTTCCACAGGCACATCGAAAAGCAAGGTCAGATCGGGGCGCAACTCCCCCTGCACCCAAGATTCGAGTGCCGCGATGCGCTCAATTGGTACGCCATGTCCACCGCCCTGATAGGCATAGGTAGCATCCGTAAAGCGGTCGCTAAGCACGGTCATCCCCTTCTCCAGCGCCGGGCGCACGACACGCGCCAAATGCTCCGCACGAGCGGCGAAGAGCAGTAATACTTCTGTTTCGGGCGAAATCTCGATCTCTCTTGCGTGTAGCAACAACTCGCGTACACGCTCCCCCAACGTCGTGCCACCTGGCTCACGTGTGACTTTGACCGTATAACCCTTGCGGGTGAGCCAGTCGCGCATGAACGTCAGCGCCGTACTCTTACCGGCCCCCTCTCCTCCCTCGAGGGTGATAAACAACCCGCGCATGGTCACTGGACCTTTGGCGCCTTGTTACCGCTACCGGCGGAGGAAAAGGTCTGCTGCCGACCGCCGAGCTGGTACTTCGTCACCGCACGATTGTGCTCTTCCAATGTGTCGGAAAACTCGTGACTGCCGTCGCCACGAGAAACGAAATAAAGCGCTCGTGTTTTCTCTGGATGCAGCGCCGCATACAGAGACTCGCCGCTCGGCATGGCGATCGGCGTCGGGGGCAGGCCGTGTCGTGTGTACGAATTGTATGGCGTGTCTGTGAGCAGATCTTTTTTGCGCAGATTGCCGTCGAATTTTGCGCCAAGCCCGTAGATCACCGTCGGATCCGTCTGCAAACGAATGTTCTTTTTGATTCGGTTAATGAATACCCCTGCGATAAGTCGCCGTTCTTCCGTGCGCCCGGTTTCTTTTTCCACGATTGAGGCTAGGATAAGCGCCTCCTCGGGAGTCTTGTACGGAAGGTCTTCATCGCGGTTTCCCCACTCTTGCCGTAACCGTGTCTGCATTTTGTCATAGGCACGCTGCAGGATCATAACGTCGGTATTCCCGTTCATAAAGAAGTAGGTATCGGGGTAAAACCGACCTTCCGGATGCACTCCCGGTGCTCCGAGCCGCGCCATGATTTGCGTGTGCGGTACTCCGTGCAGCGTTTGGGTAAGATGGGGTACCCGCGCCAGCTCGTCGAGCACTTGTCGGAAGGTCCAGCCTTCTACCAGCCGCAGAGGATACTCTACGACGCGTCCTGCCGCGACCTGCGCCAACAACTCGTGCGCATTGATACGGTCATGAAAGCGATATTCACCAGCCTTGAATTCACGCTTCTGCACGGTGAAATAACCGAGCACTAGAAACGATTGCGTCTCCAGCAACACGCCGCGGCGACGAAGTTCACCAGCGAGGGAGATTAGACCTGTACCGGGTTTGACAACGTAAATTTCATTTCCGGGGTGAAGCGGGTGATTCCACGCCCAAAGAAGATAACCCACGAGTACCGCGGCGAGGACGACGGCAACCCGGATCAGTTTATTCACGGTCGAAACGGTGCGTTTTTCGGACGGCTCGCTGAATCGTACGTGCAATCGGACCAATGGCGTAGTCCTGGCCTTTTACCCGCTCGACCGACCATGCGCCGATCGGACGGGTCATCAGGATGCGTTCCCGGACAGTCGATCATGCAACGTGACATGCTTAGTTTCATAGGCGCTCACTGTCGGGCGCGTGACGCACCGAACATCCCGCTGCGCAAAGAGGCGCGGGCTCACGGGAGACGGCGAAAAACGATCGTGCCGTTGGTACCGCCGAAACCGAACGAGTTAGAGATGGCGATGTCGAGTTTCATCTCGCGCGCGGTATTCGGCGTGTAATCGAGATCGCACTCGGGATCCGGGGTCGTGAGATTGATTGTGGGCGGAATCACGCCATGCTGGATCGCCAGTACGGTGTAGATTGCCTCAACGCCACCGGCGGCGCCGAGCAGATGACCGGTCATGGATTTGGTCGAACTGACAGCGAGCTTCTTGGCGTGGTTGCCGAACGCTGCCTTGATCGCGTACGTCTCGGCCTTGTCGCCGAGCGGCGTCGAGGTGCCGTGGGCGTTGATGTACTGCACCTGCTCCAAGCCGACACCGGCGTTTTTGACGGCGTTGCGCATGCAACGCGCCGCACCAGTGCCATCCTCCAGCGGACTCGTCATGTGGTGGGCATCGGCGCTCATCCCAAAGCCGATTAACTCGCAATAAATACGCGCCCCGCGACGACGGGCATGTTCGTACTCTTCGAGCACCACGATGCCCGCGCCCTCGCCCAGCAGGAAACCGTCGCGGTCCTTGTCCCACGGGCGGCTTGCGGTCTCGGGGCTGTCGTTGCGGGTCGAGAGCGCCTTGGCGTTGCTGAAACCGGCGACCGAGGACCGAGTAATCGCCGCCTCGGCGCCGCCGGCAACCATGACGTCGGCATCGCCGTATTCAATCAGCCGCCCGGCGTCGCCGATCGCATGCGTGGCGGTGGTACAGGCGGTCACCATGGCGAGATTCGGTCCCGTGAGTCCGTACATGATCGAGAAATTTCCCGAGATCATGTTGATGATGCTCATGGGAACATAAAAAGGCGAAACCCGCCGCGGACCACGCTCTGCCACGAGCCGCGCGGTCTCTTCGATCGTGCCGACCCCGCCGATCCCGGAACCGATATGTACACCGATACGCTCGGCGTTCTCCTCGGTCACGGTTAGGCCGGAATCCTTGAACGCTTCGATCGCCGCCGCCATGCCAAGATGGATAAAGCGGTCCATGCGACGCGCTTCCTTCTCCGACAGGCCGAGTCGGATGGGATCGAAGTCCTTCACCTCACCGGCAATCATGCAGGAATAACCGGTGGGATCGAAATGCGTGATGCGCCCGATACCGCCGCGCCCGGCCGTGATGGCCTGCCAGTTCTGCTGTAACCCAATACCGACCGGCGAAAGAATCCCGAGTCCGGTGACGACGACACGCCGTTTGCTCAAGACCGTTGCCCTCGTTCAGGCGCTGCGCAGCCGCGCTCTACAAAGCCAAAGGCCGTCGCCACGCGCGCGGCCGACGGCCCCCCGGAGGCGGACGAATCAATTCAGGTGGGAGTTGATGTAGTCAATGGCCTGTTGGACCGTGGTGATCTTCTCGGCTTCCTCGTCGGGAATTTCGCAATCGAATTCCTCTTCGAG
>JBGPGJ010000282.1:0-3678 GCA_041483795.1 Sulfurifustaceae bacterium | reverse complement strand
GACGCGCCGTCCGGGCAGCGCTGGTTCATGGCTACCGTCACGCGCTTACACGGAGACGGTGCGGCACGCGCGATCGTCTCATATGAGAACATCACCGAGATCAAGCACGCGGAGCAACTGCTGAGACTTGAGTACACCGTGGCGCGTTGTCTTGCCGATGCTGACAACGCCTCCGCGGCGTTGAGGGCCGTGATCCGCGCCGTATGCGAAACGCAGAATTGGGATTGCGGCCGATACTTTCGCCTGGACCCCGCGGCGAGCGTGCTTTGTGTTGACGAGTCCTGGGGCGTGCCAGTGGCTGCCGTCGAGCAATTCTTGGAAAAATCGCGCGGCGCGGTGTTCCGCCCGGGTGCCGGATTGGTGGGCCGGGTTTGTCAGTCCGGACAACCGCTATGGACCCTCAATGCTTTGCAAGACGCCCGCCTTTTACAGACGGCGCTGGCGCACGAAACTGGTATGGATGGTGTTTTTGTTTTTCCGGTTATCGCAGAAGGCAAGACGATCGGCGTGCTCGCTTTCGCGAGCCGTACCGTCCACGAACCGGATGACCGGCTGCTGCAGGCGGTGCAGAGCATCGGCCACCAGCTCGGCCAATTTCTGCGGCGGCGGCAGGCCGAAGACACTCTGCGCCAGAGTGAGGCGCGCTTTCGTAGACTGACCGAGCTTTCATCCGATTGGGTTTGGGAACAGGATAGCCACTTCCGGTTTACCAAAATTGTCGGCACCGGCATGGCCGGCACCGGCGACATCCTTGGCAAGACTCTCTGGGAGTTACCGACCATCGTTCTCGGCGACGATGAATGGGTCAAGCACAAATCGGAACTCGCCGCGCAATGGTCATTCTGCGATTTTGAATGTGCCGCCGTCCTTCCGGATGGGCAGCTCGGCTACTACCGCATCAGCGGCGAGCCGGTTTACGATGAAGCCGGCGCCTTCACCGGATTTCACGGTACCGGTTTAGACATCACCCAGCCCAAGCGCGCCGAGATCGCGTTGCGCGCCTTGGCCGGGCCTTCGTCCGACTGATACAAGAGTTTGTCGCCGGCGGACAGGTTTGTCTGGCTGAAGCCCCTGATTCGGCGTACGGTGGTGCTGCGTTCGTATTACGTTACCGTCCGGTATCTGGTTTTCTCGGCAATCTCTTCGCATACCGCCTGTTGGGTGCACCACCCGAACTCGTGCCGCATGAAAATCGCCGCACTTTTCTGGCTCGAATCGGTTTATTCCGCGCGGCATCGGTCTCTTCTAAAAAGTCCCCCTGCCGGAAAAACGCTTATCTCGTCCGGTGCGGCATAGGTAAGCCAAGTTCGAGCAGCCGGTTGCGGAGCCGGCCATCTCCGCCTATGTGCGCTGGCGCGCAGCATGCACGCGTGTCGGCGTGTATTAACAATACCAAGAGGAATTCAATGTCCATCGCGAAATACGCTCCGGCAACCAATAGCGTGCTGCGGGCCCTGTCCCGCAAGGAAAGCCAGCGCCTGCTCGCACGTCACGAACACGTAAACCTTACGTATGGCGACATACTTTGCGAGCCTGGAAAACAGATCCGGCATGTTTACTTTCCCAACAACGGGCTCATTTCTTTGCTGACCCTGGTGGACGGGCATGTGAGCGTGGAAGTCGGGATGGTCGGCAGTAAAGGCATGGCGGGGATGCCGCTCTTTTTGGGTATCGGCGTTTCACCCGTGCACATGCTGGTATAAGGTTCAGGCACCGCGATGCGAATGAAGGCGGTGTCGTTTCGCACCGAAATCAAGCGCAACCCGGCGCTCACGCGCAGCCTGAACCACTATCTCCATGTGTTCGTGGCCCAAGTCTCGCAAACGGCCGCCTGCAACCGCCACCATGTGTTGGGGGCGCGTCTCGCGCGTTGGCTCTTGATGACGCACGATAGGATGCAGTCAAACAAGTTCCTGCTCACGCAGGAGTTTCTCGCCCACATACTCGGGGTACGACGCGTCGGTGTCAGCAAGGCCACCGGGCTGATGCAGAAAAAAAGCTGATCCGCTACAGCCGCGGAAATATCACCATTCTCAATCGCAAGGGTTTGGAGCGCGCCTCGTGCCGCTGCTATCGGGACGTCAACGATATTCGCGATCGCATGCTGGGTTAGCGGGCCGCGCTCCGCTCATTGGAATATAAAGCCAAAAAAGCGGAAGCATGCAGGAATCGTTACTAGGCGCCGCCGGCGCGTATGTTTCCCGTATTCTGCTTCGCTCCATACGGCTACGGATGGGGATACCATTAACAACTCCCTCGGCGATGGGTTGCGCTCCCCCCTCCCCGTCAATAAATCGTCCGCCTTATGTGCGCTAGCATACAGCGCGCCTTGGAAGGGGGAGGTATAAAGGTATAACATAATAATGAAGGGTACCGAGCGGTTTTTTTAAAGACATCTTTTTCAGACAACAGATGTTTCTTAAGGAGTCAACCATGACAGAACAGGCGATGGGCGAATTCAATCGGACTAAAGGCAAATTGGTCGACGATTTCAAAGCGATCGTCACGGATGCCGAAGATTTACTCCAAGCGACGGCGAAAGTATCCGGAGAAGGGTTCAACGTAGCGCGGGCGAAGTTCGCGGAGAGGTTAAGAACCGCCAAGACCAGTCTGGCGGATGCCGAGCAACTTGTCGTGGACAGAGCCAAGCAGGCCGCGAAGGTAACCGACGATTACGTAAAGAGCAATCCGTGGACCGCGGTGGGCATCGCCGCCGCCGTCGGCCTCATAATCGGCCTCTTTGCCGCGAAGCGTTGATTCTCCACGGGAGATCAGCTTGTGGAGCATGACACCGGTCCTATCCATGCAGCGCCAGGGGGAGTGTTCAGTTCCATTAAGAACCTGGCCGCGAGTTTGGTTTCCCATCTGCATACACGGTTGGAGCTTTTTGCGACCGAGTTTGCCGAGGAAAAACTCAGGCTGACTTCGCTTTTGTTCAGCGCCTTATTGGCGCTGTTTTTCTTTTTTGTGGCGATAATTTTCGCGGCGCTATTCGTCATTGCGGCCGCTTGGGATACGCCCTATCGTCTGCACGCCGTAGGCGGGCTCACGCTGTTGTTTCTGGCCGGCGCCGGCATCTCCTGGGGTATAGTCCGCGCCAAGCTTAGGTCGAAGCCGCGTTTATTCCAGGCGAGCCTGGCCGAGCTCTATAAAGATCGGCAGCAGTTGAATTCGCACTGATGAGCGCGAGGGATTTCGAGTTGGCGAGGCGGCGCGACGCTCTCGTCGCGCAAATCGTTATCGAACGTGCCGAGCTCGCGCACAAAGGCGCTTCGCTGCGGGTCGCCGCGCGGATAATCGATAACATCCTCGACGGAATTCAATATCTCAGAAGCCACCCCGAGGCTTTGCTGCTACCCGTTGCCATCGTTTTGGTATCGCGTCCGCGGCGCTTGCTGGCTTTAACCATTAGTGCCTTTGGGTTATGGCGGCTGGTGCAGAGTTGGCGACGTCGAATCCTGTCGTGAATGCGACAACCCAGTCATAACGCTTCTCCTGTTCTTCGGCAGCGGGGCAATGACGGGCGCGGCAACAAGCGCCGGCATGACGGGAAGCGAAGGGATGCGCGGAATCGGTTGGATGTGGATTCCCATTCCACTTCCCCTCGGTCTCGATATTGTGCTCGCTTGGCTTCTATTCGGTAAGAACGAGTGACCGAACTTTTAACTTCCCTTCGAT
>JBGPGJ010000281.1:0-3678 GCA_041483795.1 Sulfurifustaceae bacterium | reverse complement strand
GGTCCGATCTTCGTGAAGTTCGGGCAAGTGCTTTCCACGCGTCCCGATCTGCTACCCGAGGACATCGCCGAGGAGTTGGCGAAGCTCCAGGATCAAGTACCGCCGTTTCCGGGCGAAGCAGCTTGCGCGCTCGTCGAGCGCGCGCTCGGCGGACCGCTGACGCAGTTCTTCAGTGAGTTTCAGCGGGAGCCGCTCGCGTCGGCGTCGGTCGCGCAGGTGCACACCGCGCGGCTGCACAACGGCGCCGACGCGATAGTAAAGGTGCTGCGTCCGGGCATCGAGACCGTGATCGGGCGCGATCTGCAACTGCTGTATACGCTTGCGCGCCTCGCCATACGTTACTCCACCGATGCGCGGCGGCTGCGGCCGGTCGAGGTGGTGGACGAGTTCCGCAAAACCATTCACGACGAACTCGATCTGCGCCGCGAAGCCGCGAACGCTTCGCGCCTGCGCGCGAACTTCGAGGGCTCGAATCTATTGTACGTGCCGAAGGTGTATTGGGAATGCACGCGACGCGAGGTGATGGTGATGGAGCGCATCCACGGCATTCCCATCGGCCAGATCGAGGCACTCAAGCGCGCCGGCATAGACATGCGCCAGTTGGCGCACAACGGTGTCGAGATTTTCTTCACCCAGGCGTTTCGTGACGGTTTTTTCCACGCCGATATGCACCCCGGCAACATCTTCGTGTATCCCGACGGACGTTACTGTGCGGTGGACTTCGGCATCATGGGCTCGCTCGGTGAACGCGACAAACGTTACCTGGCCGAGAACTTCGTCGCCTTTTTCAACCGCGATTACCGCGCCGTGGCCGAAGCGCACGTGCGCGCGGGGTGGGTGCCGCCGGGCACGCGCGTCGAGGAGTTCGAGGCCGCGATCCGTGCCGTGTGCGAACCGATTTTCGCCAAACCCATTAAAGACATTTCTTTTGGGCGACTGTTGTTGCAACTCTTCCAGACCGCACGGCGTTTCAATATGGAGGTCCAACCGCAACTCGTGTTGCTGCAGAAGACGCTGTTCAATATCGAGGGCCTGGGCCGGCGACTCTATCCGGATCTCGATCTGTGGGTGACAGCCAAGCCGTTCCTGGAAAACTGGATGCGCGAGCGCCTCGGTCCGCGCGCGTTGCTGCGCATGCTCAGGCGCGAACTGCCGAAATGGTGGGAATTGATGCCGCAATTGCCGACACTTATAGTTGAGGCGCTGGCGCGCGCGACACCGGGGCCGGGCGCGGGGGGTGATCGGTCGCGCGAGATCGAAGGTTTGCGGCGCCAATTGCGGGCTAACCATCGCCGCTCGTACTTCGCGATCGCCGGGTCGGCGTTGCTGATCTCCTCCGCAGTGGCCTTCGGGACCGGCGCCTCGACTGGCGCTGCTGCATCCTCGATATTCGGCTGGATTACCGCGGCACTTGGGGCGTTATTGCTGATCCGCGCCTGGCCGGGCCGAAATCCGTGATGAACGGCCGTAGAGTGGATCGTGGCCATGTTATAATTTTTACACGGTCTCGACCCATGAAACCCACGCTACACGTCTGGTTGATTTCCTTCCTGGTGGCTCTCCCGTCCGTAGCGGCCGCGGCGGGTAAATACGGCTGGTTCAGCGACCGGTCCGCCGCCACGGGCGTACTCCAGGCAGGTTCTTCGACTTTTGGAATGGACGTTTATCGTTCAGGGAAGGACCCGGAGGCCGACGTCGCCGCGGCGCCCGAACACAAAGTCAGCCTCTACGGCGATTACCCCGTGCGTGCGGGGCACGCCAGCGAGGATAGCGATAGCGCCGCGCGCCGGTTTGCGAACTTCGGCGTGCGTTGGCAGCACCGCGTTTCGGTCAAAGATAGCGTGTCGGTGTCGGCGGAGCAGGGCGAGAGTTCCTTGTTACGTCCGGCTGTGACGATTAATCCCGATGCATTCGATACACGCGCAACGGCTTCCTGGACGCGTGAATTGTCCTGGGCATGGAAACCGAGCGTTACCGGCGGCGTGTTTCTCGGCGATGAAGCGTCGCGTAACGAGGCACTTCGTTCCGTGGGCCGGCGCTACTACGGCTTCACCGTTGGCGGCGAATTGCGTTTGTTGCAGGCGCACACGCCCTACGTTTCTTTCCGCATGGAGCGCAGCCTTTACGATTTTTCGGGCAGCGATGACAGTACGGCGCCCGTGTATTCGCGCACCACTGAAGATTCCTCGCGCTTCGCCGCCGGCTGGCGCTGGCGGGCGACCCGAGGTCTGAGTTTGCAGGCCGAGGCGAGCTACGGCTTCAATTTCAACAACGGCGGTTCGGATTTGCTTTCCCCCGAGCGCGAACGTAGCCGCGTGTTTTTCGGCACGCGCTTCGATTTTCGGTAATAGCAGAAATTATGAACCGACCCCCCTTATGGGTGGAGCGGTCGAGTTTCCATTTCAGCGCCTTTAGTCTTCCCCTTTTGCCGTTTCAGCAAAACCGCAAGCGGTACCACCCGAATACCG
Source organism: Sulfurifustaceae bacterium (assembly GCA_041483795.1). Taxonomy (GTDB): domain Bacteria; phylum Pseudomonadota; class Gammaproteobacteria; order Acidiferrobacterales; family Sulfurifustaceae; genus JAHFQD01. The sequence goes on along the minus strand of JBGPGJ010000281.1, from coordinate 1,210 downwards.
CGTGCGGCGAGCATAGGTAGCCAGCGTTCGAGGACGGTAAACGTCTCAGGATAGGGGTGACCGATCGCGATCGCGTGACCACGGACGGTCAGCAATCGCTCTATTCGCCGGATGCTGCTCCATACGGCGTCTTCACCGCGATCGTTATCGAGAAATACATCGCGTTCGAGCGCGGGCACACCGTGCTCGGCAGCGCTGCGCGCCGCGATGGAACGCGGGCTGGTGCGCGAGTCGAGGAAGAACAAACCGCCGCGTGTATGGATCGACTGCATCAGCACGCCCATGATCGCCGCGTTTTGCGTCAGGCGGCTGCCCATGTGATTGTTGACGCCGACCGCGTTCGGCACGGTCTCGAGATCGTAGGCGAGCATGGCGGCAATCTCGCGTGCGGACATTTGGGCCTCGATTCGGCCCGGGCCGGGATCGGTCTCGGTTTCGCCATCGGCGTCCATCGGCAGATGCAGCAGCACTTCCTTGCCCGCGCGTTGTGCCTCCTCGGCGAGCGCGGCGCCGTAAGCGGTGTGCGGAAGAACCGCGACAGCGACGGGTCCGGGGAGCGCGATCGCGCGCCGGCCGTCGCGCGGGCTATTACCGATGTCATCGATGACGATACCGACAACCGCTGCAGCGGGCGGTGTCGGCGCTTGGGCGGATGCTGGGGCGAACCAGAACAGAAACAGTCCCAGCAGGCTGTCGATCAACAGCCTGCTGGTACCCCACCGCATCAGTTGGCCTTGGTTTTGAAGATACTGACACCCTTGAGCAGATTCAGCGCCTCCTGTATCTGGTAGTCGTCGGAGCCGGGCAGACTGCGGGATGAGGGCTCGTCTTTCTTCTTGTCCGCCTTTTCATCTTTCTTCTTTTCTTCTTTGGCTGGCTTGGGTGCTTCGCCGTTTTCGAGGTGGCGCACGAGATCGGCTTCACGCAGCCGTTCGCCCGCTTCGTTCTTCGTGACTTTGGCCTCCTCGGCAACGATATCGGGTTCGATGCCGGAGGCCTGGATCGAGCGACCGCTCGGCGTGTAGTAGCGCGCGGTCGTGATCTTGAGCGCCGCCCCGTTCGATACCGGCACGATAGTCTGCACCGAGCCCTTGCCGAAAGACTTCGTGCCCATGATCACCGCGCGCTTGTGGTCCTGCAGCGCGCCGGCGACGATCTCAGAGGCGGAGGCCGAACCGCCGTTGATGAGCACCACCATCGGTGCGCCGTG
>JBGPGJ010000280.1:0-3687 GCA_041483795.1 Sulfurifustaceae bacterium | reverse complement strand
GTATTCCTTGAACAACGACCCCACCTCTTTTTTGGGAATGCCCGGACCGGTGTCGGATACCTCGCACAATATCCAGTCACCATCGCGACTCGTGCGCACGGTGGTGACACTTCCCGGCGGGCTGAACTTGATGGCATTGCCTATCAGGTTTTCCAGCACCTGCATGAGGCGCGAGTCGTCCGCCTGGATATTCGGCAAATCGCGCTCGAACTCCATGCGCAGCTCGCTGCCCTTGCTCTGCGCATACGGCGTACTACGCGCTATCGCTTGGCGCACGATGGCGCCGAGGTCGGTCTGCAATTTCGCGATCCGCATGCGCCGATCGCGCAGGGCGCGTAATTCGAGTAAATCGGTGATGACGTGCTGCATGTACTCCGCGGATTCGATTAGAGTCGTGAGTCCCGCTTGTGCCTCATCGGTTATCGCCGTTCCGGGTTGGAAACTCATCCGCAATTGCCGCGCCACGTCGAGTATGGCGTACAACGGCTTCTTCAGGTCGTGACCGGCCACATGTAGGAAACGATCGTTCGCTTCCTTAAGCCGTTTGAGCGAAAGCTGGGTACGGATGCGCGCGAACACAACCGCGAGATCGAAGGGCTTGGTAATGTAATCGTTTGCGCCATCCTGCAGGGCGGCGACGACGTCGCTTGTCTGATCGAGTCCGGAAATCATGATGATTGGGGTTTCGAGCAACGAGCGCCGTTGGCGCAGGCGGTGAAGCAACTCGAAGCCGGTGCCGTCGGGAAGGCGAACGTCGAGCATGATCACGTCGAACTCGTCCTTTTCCAAGAGCGACGTGGCGCGCTCCGCGCTTGCCGCCACCACTGCGATATAGCCCTCGCGTTCCAGCTTCATGCCGAGCACGTCGCTGACGCCTGGGGCGTCGTCCACGATCAGCACCCGTGCGGGCGCTTGTCTATTGTCTTCCCGTTCCATGACAACCCCTAATTCGCGATTATCAGAGCATAGCCCGAAACCCGCTCTCAGGGGGAAGTCGCGCGCCGCCGACGGCGATTGTCGCTGAGGCGTTTACGCAGCGCCGGACCGGCCCCGCGTGGGAGCGGCGGCAAACCCGTATGCTGCGTGTGAAACCGCTTCCCGCCGCGCGCACCTTCGGCTGCGTGGCCCGTGCCGGCCGGTTGGTACAAAGGAATAAGTTGGAGTCTCCCGCTCCCGATCAGATCCGCACGTCCCATGCGGCGCAGCGCCGCACGCAGCATCGGCCAGTTGTTGGGGTCGTGGTAGCGAAGAAATGCCTTGTGCAAACGGCGCTGTTTCAGTCCCTTGGCGATGTAGACCGGATCGGAGTTGCGCGTGACCTTGCGCAGCGGGTTCTTGCCCGAGTGATACATCGCCGTTGCGCTCGCCATCGGCGCGGGCAAAAACGCCTGCACTTGGTCGGCGCGAAAACCGTTGCGCTTGAGCCAGAGCGCGAGTTGCAGCATATCCTCATCGGTCGTGCCCGGATGCGCGGCGATAAAGTACGGAATCAGATACTGCTCTTTGCCGGCTTCCTTCGAATATTTTTCGAACAGTGCCTTGAAGCGATCGTAGGCGCCGATCCCGGGCTTCATCATCTTCGACAACGGTCCCGCTTCGGTGTGCTCCGGCGCGATTTTCAAGTAACCACCGACGTGGTGCGTCACGAGTTCCTTTACGTATGCCGGAGAAGTCACCGCGAGATCGTAGCGCACGCCCGAGGCGATCAATACCTTTTTGATGCCAGGCAGTTCGCGCGCGCGGCGATAAAGGCGAACCAGTGGCGCGTGATCGGTATTGAGGTTGGTGCAGATATCCGGGTAGACGCACGATGGCCGTCGACAGGCGGATTCGATTTCCTTGGAGCGACAGGCCAGGCGATACATGTTCGCCGTCGGCCCGCCAAGGTCGGAAATCACGCCGGTGAAGCCCGGTACCGTATCGCGCACGGTTTCGATCTCGCGCATTACCGATTCCTCGGAGCGGCTCTGGATGATGCGCCCCTCATGCTCGGTGATCGAGCAAAACGTGCAACCGCCGAAGCAGCCGCGCTGGATCGAAATCGAGAAGCGAATCATCTCGTACGCCGGAATCTTCGCCTCGCGATACGCTGGGTGCGGCCGACGCTGATACGGCAGTTCGTAGATCGCATCCATCTCCTTGGTCGTGAGTGGAATCGACGGCGGATTGAACCAAATATCGCGATCGCCGTGACGCTGCACCAGCACACGCGCGTTACCGGGGTTCGTCTCAACGTGCATCACGCGCGATGCATGGGCGTAAAGCACCGGGTCGGTCGCAACCTTTTCATACGCCGGCAGACGCACCACGCTACGCGCGGGGTCGAGTTTGGGTGCGCGCCGTTGAAACCGAACGACGCTAGTATCGGTAACCGGCGCAGTGGTACGCATCTCGGCTTCGTCCGCGTACGGATTCACCGGCGGCGCAAGCGGCCCGGGGGTATCAATCTGGGTTGAATCGACTTCCGCCCAACCTTCGGGCAGGTCCTTGCTTACAAAGGCAGTGCCACGAACGTCGGTGATCGTTTCAACCGGTTTGCCGGTGGCAAGGCGATGGGCGATTTCGACAATCTGGCGCTCGGCGTTGCCGTACACGAGCACATCGGCTTTGGCATCGAGCAGGACCGAGCGGCGAACCTTATCGGACCAGTAGTCGTAGTGGGCGATGCGCCGCAGCGAAGCCTCGATACCGCCGATCACGACCGGCACGTCGCCGAAGGCCTCACGTGCGCGCTGCGCGTAGACGATAACGGAACGATCGGGTCGCTTGCCGGCCATGCCACCCGGCGTGTAGGCGTCATCCGAACGAATACGTCGGTCGGCGGTGTAGCGGTTCACCATCGAATCCATATTGCCGGCAGTGATACCGAAAAAAAGATTCGGTCGACCCAGTTCTTTAAATGCGTCGGCACTATGCCAATCCGGTTGAGCAATAATCCCGACGCGGAAGCCTTGCGCCTCGAGCACGCGCCCGACGATGGCCATGCCGAAACTCGGGTGATCCACGTAAGCGTCGCCCGTGACAAGAATCACATCGCACGAATCCCAACCGAGCGCTTCCATCTCCGCGCGCGACATCGGCAGAAACGGCGCCGGCAGCAGGCGCTGGGCCCAGTATTTTCGATAGGAAAACAGATCGCGTGCGGGTTGCATTCGACGGCCAATAACACTGCGGCGGGACCGGGATTATACCTTAAGAGAAGGATAGCCCATGCCGACATGGCGCCGGCGACAGAAGTTAGACAAATTGATCCAGGGAAAACTCTTGCAGGGAAACCTCAGGCCGGTTTCCGGAAACCAGGTCGGCCACTGCCTTTGCTGAGCCGCAAGCCATGGTCCAACCCTGTGTCCCGTGGCCTGTATTGAGAAACAGGTTCTTATAGGGCGTGCCGCCCAGAATCGGCGGATTGCCGGGTGTCATGGGGCGTAGACCGCACCATGGCTCGGCACGCGAAAAATCCCCGGCGCCTGGGAAGAGATCGCGCACCACATGAGCGATCGCGGCGAGTCGCGAGGGACGAAGCCGCAAGTCATAACCGGCAAGCTCTGCCGTACCCGCCGCGCGAATGCGATCGCCAAGTCGCGTCACTACCACTTTATAAGTCTCGTCGGTCAACGTCCCCAACGGCGCCGCAACCTCGTTGGTCACGGGCACGGTGAGCGAGTACCCCTTCACGGGATAGACCGG
>JBGPGJ010000279.1:0-3716 GCA_041483795.1 Sulfurifustaceae bacterium | reverse complement strand
CGACATAGGCCAGTAGCAGGATGGCGAGCGTACCGTAGAGCGCGATCGGCACCTTGAGCCAGAACTGGATAATGGCCACCGCCATGACGATTCCAGGGAGCCCGAGTGGAATGAGCGCCGCGTAATCGAGTAGCCGACGGCCCGGCATACGCGTGCGCAAATCAATCCAGCCGATGACCGCACCGAGCAACACCACCAGAAATGCGGCCGCCGTCGCCAGCATCAGGCTGTTCACGATCGCACGCTGCGTGACATCATACTCGAAGAGAATAAAGTGATAGTTCGAGAGCGTCAGGTTCTGCCAGAAATCGAGCCCCCAGGATTTGCTGAACGAGACGGCGATCAAGGTGGCGTAAGGCAGAACGATCGCGATGACGAAGATCGCCACGCAGAAGGCGAGCAGCAGCCAGCGCGCGGCGCCGAGATCGACGAGTTGCGGACGGTTGCCCTTGCCGCCGAGCGTTACGTAAGAGCGGCGCGCGAGAAAGGCCCGCTGCAGGTACAGCGCGAGGATGGTGATGGCGACGAAGATCAGCGACAGCGCCGACGCCAGCTCATATTGCGGCGGATAGCTGAACAGCGAATAGAGCCGCGTCGGCAGCGTGAAAATGCGCCCCGGCAAGCCGATGATCGCTTGCGAGCCGAACAAGGCGATGGCGTTGACGAAGGCCAGCAGCGTTCCCGAGAGAATCGCCGGCGCGACCAAGGGTGCCGTGATGGACAGCGCCGTTCGGAATTTGCCCGCGCCGAGAATCTGGGCCGCTTCCTCGTACGAGGCGTCGACCGATTGCAAGGCGGTCGAGGCAAGCAGAAATACGAACGGAAAGGTGTGGATGACGGTCACGACGACGAGACCCGTCATCGAAAAAATATTGAACGTTAGCCACGGGACACCTACAACGTCGCGCAAGAACAAGTTGGCGATTCCGGAATTCGGGCTGAAGAGGTAGACGAACGCAATAGCGGTCAAAAATGGCGGCGACAGATAGGACAAATTGGCCGTAATCTGAATGAGGCGCTTCCCGGGCACGTTGGTCCGGCTGAGCGCCCATGCCAGCGGCACGCCGATGAAGATGCTGAAAAGCCCGGTCCAGGCGCCGAGGATCAGCGAGTTGAGGAGCGCCTGGACGTAAAGTCGCTCCGAGAGCGCCCGCTGGAATTCCGACAGGGTTAAGCCATCTTCCGACCAGACGCTTCCGATCAGCAGCGAGCCGATCGGCAAAATCACGAGCACGACGAGGGCGGCCACCGCGGCGCCCATGACCAACGCTCGGAGGCGAAATGCGTCCGCGATCTTCATGGCTTCGGTGCGTTACGGATTGTTCTTTGCGGAAAAACCGGGGTCAGATCACAGCGTTCGCCAATTTACCACGCCGCACTCGACGCTGGTAACGAAACATATCTCACTTTCTACCAGTACCCTAATCCGTCAAGCCGATGGCGAATGCAAAGCTTTGCGGTTGCCTGCGGAGTCGAGGACGACGGCACGGTAGCCGTGCGGGCCGATGGCGTGTTTGGGTTCGAGCACTTTGCCGCCGCCTCGCTCGACCGCTTGTTGATGCTTCATCGACACTCCCCTGTCCTCCCCGCCATCTGCCCTGCCGCCGTTATGAAATTAGCCACGCTGGAGAAATCTGGGTCAGTCCGCGCTCTTCAATTTCGCTCCGCCACCATCCGCCTCCGGCGCACCACAGGGTAAGGACAAGCGCACTTCCAGCCCGCCGCCGTCCCGGTTCGAAAGCGCCAATGTTCCGTTCAACGCGAGCGTCAATTGCTGTGCGATCGCAAGCCCAAGGCCGGTGCCGCCGGTGTCGCGATTGCGGGAACCCTCGACACGGTAGAACGGTTGCAGCACGGCTTGCAGTTCGGCCTGCGGAATTCCGGGTCCGCGGTCACGCACGGCGATCGAGACGCGATCGGCCAGCTCCGCATCAACCTGGATTTCAGGGTCCGTGCCAAATTTGAGCGCATTTTCCAGCAAATTGATAATGATTCGTCGCAGCGTATGCGGTCGCGTGATCATCGGATGATCGAACCGTCCGATGAGGCGGGTTGGCTTGCCGGCATCGACGTAGTCGCAAACGAGGCTGTCGAGCAAAGCATGAAGGTCCGTGCGGCAAGGGGCTTCGGTGACACCGTGCACACCGCGGACGTAGGCGATTCCCTCCTGCACCAAGGCTTGCATCGCATTCAAATCGCTGTAAAGCTTTTCTCGTTGCACCGTGTCGTCCATCAAATCGGCACGCAGCCGCATGCGCGTAATCGGTGTCTGCAGATCGTGCGAGATTGCGGCGAGTATTTGCATGCGCTCGGCCAAGTAGTCGGCAATGCGGCGTTGCATGGCGTTGAAGGCCGTCGCCGCACGGGCCACCTCCAACGGCCCGTTTTCCGGAAGCGGGCTGCCCCTCAGTTCCGGTCCCAGGGAGTCGGCCGCGCGCGCAAGTTGTGCCAACGAGCGGCTTGCGAGTCGTACCGCGAGCCATGTGACAAAGGCCAATGTAGCAAGCTGCGCGAGCACGACCAGTGGCACCCATATCGATAGCGGCAACTGCGATGGAGACATCTCGACCGTGAGCGGCGTACCGTCGGCCAACTGCAGGTGCAATCGCAGGTGAAACGGATCCACCGTATTTCGCGGCGCGCTGGCGCTGACGACATATTTGGGGCCGAGCGCGCTCGCGATCGTGGCAGTCACATCCGGAACTTGAGCCGTTACAAATTGTTCATCGTTCGGTACTGGACCCAAGACGTATTTGGAAGTCTTGCGCTCCAGGTGCGGTAGCCACGCAGAACGTTCGTTGGGGGGTACCCGCTCGAGCACGGCGACGGAAATGGCAATGTCTCTGGCAAGGTTGTATACCATCATCGTTTCTATCGTTCGTGCCCGTTCGTGAAGTATTAGCCCGAAAGAAAGCGCGTGTGCGGCGACGAGGCCGAAAAACAGAATTAGCGTCAGCCTGCCAAATAGGGAGCGCGGCCACAAACGTAGACGCGTAAGAATTGACGGAACTCTCACGGCATCTCCTTGCGCACTTCGACGGCCGTGGCGAACACATAACCTTCGCTGCGCACGGTCTTGATGTAACGCGGTTCGCGTGCTTCGTCCCGCAAGCGCTGGCGCAAGCGGCTCACCAACAGATCGATCGAGCGATCGAACAACTCCGCGTCACGGCCCTGCGTGAGGTTAAGCAGTTGATCCCGATTCAGCACGCGCTGCGGGTGGTCGAGGAATACGCGCAGCAACCGATACTCGGCGCCGCTCAAAGAGACCATGGTGCCGCTGGCGTCGAGTAGATAACGCGCCGTTGTATCCAGCAACCAGTCCCCAAAAGCGAGTATGTGCGCCGCTTCGGTTAAGCGCAGGTTGGGTGGCAGCATGCGCGTGCGGCGCAACACGGCGCGTATTCGGGCCAGCAGTTCGCGCGCGGCGAACGGTTTGGTCAGGTAATCGTCTGCGCCCATCTCCAGACCGACGACGCGGTCGGTCTCTTCGTTGCGGGCCGTGAGCATCAGAATCGGTATCGACTTCGACCCGCTGGTCCGCAGATCGCGACAGAGCGAAAGCCCGTCCTCGCCGGGCAGCATCAGGTCGAGCACAATCAGATCGATGGGCGCGGTATCGAGCACCGCACGCATTTGCCGTCCGTTGGCTGCGGCAGTCACCTTGAAGCCGTTCTTCTCCAGGTACTTGGCCAGGAGTTCGCGAATATCGTGGT
>JBGPGJ010000278.1:0-3716 GCA_041483795.1 Sulfurifustaceae bacterium | reverse complement strand
GGATTGTTCCTTCCACTTCCACACGCGTTTGATGAAGTCGACGCGCCCGAGGTCGTGGCGCGTCTTGCCCTCGGCTTCGAGTTGGCGCTCGACCACCATTTGCGTCGCAATGCCGGCGTGGTCCGTGCCCGCCTGCCACAGCGTGTTGTCCCCGCGCATGCGGTGATAACGGATGAGCGCGTCCATGAGCGTGTCTTGAAACGCGTGGCCCATGTGCAGGCTGCCCGTGACGTTGGGCGGCGGAATCATGATGCAGTACGCCGGGCCGGAGCCTTTGGGGACGAAATAGCCGACCTTCTCCCAGGTTTCGTAGAGCCGCGTTTCGATCGCGTGCGGGTCATAGGACTTACTGAGGGTCGCCTTGTCGCCGTGGGCGCTCTCGGTGGAATGACTATCGCGGCTCATTTTTCTCTGGCGCTAAAAAATCGAAATTGTAGCGGTTCTGGCAGGGTGTGGGAAAAGGCACAACGCTTCGGTTATTGCCGCCACCGCGCGATCTATGTGTCCTTCAAGGAAATGCCAAAGCGTTTCATCAGCGCGCGTTGTCCCGCTTCGGTAAGCGACACGACCCGTGAGCGCTTGGCTTTTACCAGCCACCCCAGCACGATCATGCGCTGAGCCACGGCCGCGCCCAGCGATCCGGCGAGATGGCTTTTGCGCTCGCTCCAATCCAGGCATTGGTAGGCAAATTGACGCCGGTTTCGCCGCAGCGCCGGTATGTCGATTCCGAAAGTCTCGAACCAGTCCTCGCCGTCCGCGGTAATCGAGAACGCGCGCTTTTCTTCGACTAGAAGGCCGCGGGCAACCATGGCGGCGGTGAGCTGCACGCCGAGCTTGCCCGCGAGATGATCGTAACAAAGGCGCGCGAGACGGATCACATCCACGGTTTTTTTATCGGACGCGTGCTGCGGCGCTGCCGCCGGCGCGACCACCATCAGCGACTCGACCAGGTGTGCAACATCCGGCGATGTCAGACGAAAATACTTGTGCCGTCCTTGCGTCGTGGATGACACCAGCCGATCGCCCTCGAGCCGACGCAGGTGCGCGGTGGCGGTCGCCGGCTTCACGCCGGCTCCGTAAGCGAGCTCTTTGGCGGTCAAGGCCCGGTCTTCGGTCAGGAGGATCAGCATGCGCACGCGCGTGGCATCGCCAATCGTGCGCGCAAGACGGCTCATATCGGGTTCTGCATCCATAGTTTGATGCTAACCAAACTGTTATTACATGACAAGGTGACGCGCATCCGCGAGTATGGTCTTCCCGTCGCGCCTGCGCGACGTTGATGGCCTTGAGGCCCGAGACCGATGACACTTCCGAAAGACCCGATCGCGGCCGTGACCCACGCGAATCCTTATCCGTACTACGCAGATCTGGTGGCGCGCGCGCCAATCTACTACGACGAAACGCTCGGTCTTTGGGTTGCGTCCAGCGCCGATGCCGTCGCCGCGGTTATGCAAAGCGATCTATGCAAAGTGCGGCCGCCGGCGGAGCCGGTGCCCAAGGCGCTGCTGGGATCGCCCGCCGCCGATATCTTTCGGGTTCTGATTCGGATGAACGATGGCGCGGGGCATTGCCCGTTCAACCGCGCGGTAGCGGCGACGCTGGAGTCAATTGACGCAACGCGGGCTGCCGAGGAAAGCGGTAAGTGGGCGCGCGTTCTTTTCGATGAGATTACACCGCGGAGCGATCCCGGCCGTTTAACCGATTTCTCCTTTCGATTGTCCGTATATGTCATTGGGAGTCTGCTCGGCGTTTCCAGCGGCGAGCTTCCACAAATCGCGTCTTCGATGAGCGAGTTCGTGCGTTGTGTCGCGCCGGGTGGCTCCGCCGATCAGATCGAGCAAGGCAAGCGCGCGGCGGGGCGCTTGCTCGAAACGTTTCGGACGCTTTTCCGCGCGGCGCCAGCAGACGGACTTCTGGCCATTCTTGCGCGGGAGGCGCAACGTGTCGGTCGTGAAGACACGGATGTCATTATTGCGAACGGTATAGGTTTCTTGTCCCAAGCCTACGAGGCGACGGCGGGTCTGATCGGCAATACGCTACTCGCTTTGATTGCGCATCCGGGGTTGTACGAACGCGTCGAGAGCGATCCAGGTATTCTTTATGATCTCATTCAGGAAGTCCTTCGATACGATCCGCCCGTGCAGAACACGCGCCGCTTCCCCGCCCGAGAGGGAATAGTCGCCGGACGGAAGATGAAAGAGGGGGACGCGGTGTTGGTCGTTCTGGCGGCCGCCAACCGGGACCCGGCGGTCAATACGACGCCGGAGCGCTTCGACATTTTCAGGAAAGACCGGCGCATCTTTACATTCGGCGTCGGAATTCATGTTTGCCCTGGCGCTGCGCTCGCGACCACGATCGCACAGGCTGGCGTTGCGCATATAGTGGGATCTGGGATGAATCTCATGCCGCTGGCCCAGGCAGTAACGTATCGCGTCTCGGCGAACACACGCATTCCTCTCTTCGTAAGCTGAGGGGGAAAACGGAGGATTCGTGCAAACTCAAGCGGAAAAAGGGCGCGCGTTTCGCGCATTTCATGAGCGCAGCGATGCGTTCATCATTCCCAATCCATGGGATATCGGTACGTCGCGACTGTTGGCGCACTTGGGATTCGAGGCGCTGGCGACCACGAGCGCGGGTTACGCGTTTTCCGTCGGACAGGGGGACAACACCATCGGCCGCGACGCGATGCTGGCACACGTGCGCGAGATCGCGTCGGCCACAAGCCTTCCGGTCAGCGCCGATCTCGAGAACGGTTTCGGTGACGATCCGGAAACGGTCGCCGAAACGATCCGGCGCGCGGCCGCGACCGGTATCGTCGGCGGTTCGATCGAGGATAGTACCAGTCGCCCGCAGGATCCGATTTATGCGCACGCGTTGGCGGTGGAGCGCATCCGCGCCGCGGCGGAGGTAGCGCGTTCGCTCCCTTTTCCGTTCACATTGACCGCGCGCGCGGAAAATTATCTGGTCGGGCGGCGCGACCTCAAGGACACGATCAAGCGTTTGCAGGCCTACCAGGAAGCGGGCGCGAACGTTCTGTACGCGCCGGGCCTGATGAACAAGGATGAAATCGCCACGCTCGTGCGCTCGGTCGATCGACCGGTGAACGTGATCATGGGATTACAAGGCGTACAGATGACCGTGGACGAACTCTCGAAGATCGGCGTAAAGCGCATCAGCGTCGGCAGCGCGCTCTCCCGCGCCGCGCTTGGCGCTTTTCTTCGCGCCGCACGCGAGATGCGCGAGCGGGGGACTTTTACTTTCGCGAACGAGGCGGTGAGTTATCGGGATATCAGCGCTATGTTCGAGCCGTGATGTGCTCGACCGAGAAAGATGTGGCAATGAAAAATCGGGAAAGGTGCGTGATTCTAAATTGGTGTAGTCAACTTTTCACTTTTCATTCTTCATTTTTCATTGCTTTTTTCCAGCGCCTCGCGCAGCAACTGTTGCAGGCGATGCACGGTTTTGGCGTCGAGTGGTGGTTTGCCGGCCTTGCGCAGTTCGATGTTGAGTCTGGCGATGACTTTAACGGCCATTTCGCGCACGCGGTCGGGTGAGGAGGGCGACACCGGCGCGGGTTTATTCACCCTAGGCGGCGCGAGCGCCACGTCTTCGAGCACGGGGATATTGTCTAGCGGCAATTGCGAGGCCGCGGCAGGCTCCGGTGCGGAAACATCGAGTTCAACCACTTCGCCGAGCGAGGAGCCGGAGTCGCTGTC
>JBGPGJ010000277.1:0-3723 GCA_041483795.1 Sulfurifustaceae bacterium | reverse complement strand
GAAGATGTGAGCGTCGTCCTGTACAAAACCGCGCAGCCGCATCAGTCCGTGCAGCGCGCCGGATTGCTCGTTGCGGTGGCAGGAGCCGAATTCAGCCAAGCGCAACGGCAAATCGCGATAACTTTTGAGACCCTGGTTATACACCTGAATGTGGCCCGGACAGTTCATCGGCTTCACTGCGTAGAGCCGCTTTTCGGACTCGGTGATAAACATATCGGAATGAAACTTTTCCCAGTGTCCGGATTTCTCCCACAATGAGCGGACGAGGAGCTGCGGCGTGCGGATCTCGCGGTAACCGTGGCGGCGCCAAAGTTCGCTCATATACTGCGTGATAGTTTGGTAGAGGCGCCAGCCACGCTCGTGCCAGAACACCATGCCCGGCGCTTCTTCTTGAAAGTGAAACAGACCGAGGCTGCGACCGAGCTTGCGGTGATCACGCTTCTCCGCCTCCTCGATGCGATGCAGGTAGATCTTGAGCTGCTCTTCATTCGACCAGGCGGTGCCGTAGATGCGCGCGAGCATTTCATTGCGTGAATCGCCGCGCCAATACGCCCCCGCCACTTTCATGAGTTTGAAGGCGCGCAACTTGCCGGTCGCGGGTACATGCGGGCCGCGGCAGAGATCCACAAACTCGCCCTGACGGTAGAGCGAGATCTGCTCGCCCGCGGGAATGTCTTCGATGATGTGCGCCTTGTACTCCTCGCCCATCTGACGGAAGAACTTCGCGGCCTCGTCGCGCGGCATAACGGTGCGCCGCACCGGGTAGTTGCGCTTGACGATTTCGCGCATGCGCTCTTCGATTTTCGCCAGATCTTCTTCGGTAAAGCCGCGCTTAAACGCAAAGTCGTAATAGAAGCCCTCTTCGATCACCGGACCGATGGTGACTTGGGCCTCGGGAAACAACTCCTTTACCGCTTGAGCGAGTAGATGCGCGGTTGAATGGCGCAGGACTTCCACTCCGTCGCGGTCGCGGTCGGTCACGATCGTGACCGCGACGTTGTCCGTGACGGTATAGGAGGTGTCTACGAGTCTGCCGTCAACCTTACCGGCAAGCGCGGCTTTGGCGAGACCGGCGCCAATGCTTGCGGCGATTTCAGCGACGGTAACGGGTTGAGGGAATTCGCGGCGACTGCCGTCGGGAAGCGTGATAACTGGCATAAGCGACTCGATATCAGTGGCGACCTCTACGAACGGCCGCGTGAACAAACAAAAGTAAGAGCGCCCACTCAACAACATGGGCGGCGGTTATTTTACGATAACTTCATTTGAACTGGTAGGCGCGAGTGGGATCGAACCACCGACCACCACCATGTCAAGATGGTGCTCTACCACTGAGCTACGCGCCTGTGATGCGCTAAAGGCCGCGCAAAATAGCATAAGTTCGCGCGGGCTCCAAGCTTGTCTCGATAAAACTATGTGTAGACTACTTTCGCTTGCGCGACCATTTGCGCTCCGTTGCCTTGGCCGCAAGTCCGCCCTGCACCAGACCGAAGTTACGTTCTCGAATCGTCTGGATCTTATCGCGTAGTGCCGCTGCCTGTTCGAACTCGAGGTTGCGCGCGTGCTGATACATCTCCTTTTCCAAACGATTGAGTAGCCGTGCCAGCGTATCCGGGGCGAGCGCGGCGTATTCGGCCGTCTCCTCCGCCGCTTCGAGGTAGGCGCGGCGCTCCGCTGGGGTGCGGTGACCGGGTGCAGGTTCCGGACGGGCGCCGTCAATAATATCCTTCACCGCCTTGATCACGCTTTGCGGCGTGATGCCGTGCGTCTCGTTGTACACTCGCTGCTTCTGACGCCGGCGCCCGGTTTCGTCAATTGCGACACGCATAGCTTCGGTGATTTTATCGGCGTAGAGAATTGCCTTGCCGTTGACATTGCGCGCGGCGCGGCCGATGGTTTGGATGAGTGAGCGCGTCGAGCGCAAAAAACCCTCCTTGTCGGCATCGAGAATGGCAACCAGCGACACCTCGGGCAGGTCCAGCCCCTCGCGCAGCAGGTTAATACCTACCAATACGTCGAACACGCCCATGCGCAAATCACGAACGATCTCGACGCGTTCGATCGTCTCAATGTCTGAGTGTAGATAACGCACTTTCACGTCGTGCTCGTGTAGATACTCGGTGAGATCCTCGGCCATGCGCTTGGTGAGGGTGGTGACCAACACGCGTTCGTTCGCCTTCGCGCGCGCGCGAATCTCCGAGAACAGGTCGTCCACTTGCGAGGCAGCCGGTCGGATCTCGATCTCCGGATCTACCAGACCGGTGGGCCGCACTATTTGATCGATCACCGCGCCGTGACAGCGGTTGAGTTCGTACGGTCCTGGAGTAGCTGAGGTGAAAATGGTCTGCGGCATGAGCCGCTCGAATTCGTCGAAACGCAGCGGCCGGTTGTCGAGCGCCGAAGGTAGACGAAAACCGTATTGGACGAGTGTTTCTTTGCGCGATCGATCGCCGCGATACATGCCGCCGAGCTGCGGGACGGTTACGTGGCTTTCGTCTATCACCATCAATGCATCGGCGGGCAAATAGTCAATCAGTGTGGGTGGCGGCTCGCCGGGTTTGCGGCCCGAAAGATAACGCGAGTAGTTTTCGATGCCGCTGCAGTAGCCGAGTTCGCGCATCATCTCGAGATCGTAAAGCGTGCGTTGCTCGAGGCGCTGCGCCTCGACGAGCTTGTCCTGCGTGCGCAACTCGGTCACGCGCTGGCGTAATTCCTCCTTGATAGCGTCGAGCACGCTGTAAATGGTCTCGCGCGGCGTGACGTAATGTGTTTTCGGGTAAACCGTCGTGCGTGTCAGCCGATTGACGACTTCGCCGGTGAGCGGATCGAATTCGGACAGGTTTTCGATCTCGTCGCCGAATAACTCGACGCGGATTGCAAGCCGCTCGGACTCGGCCGGGAAGACGTCTACCACGTCGCCGTGTACGCGGAAGGTACCGCGGCGCAGTTCGAAATCGTTGCGTGTGTACTGCATCTCGGCGAGGCGCTTGAGAATCGCGCGCTGATCCATCTCGGTGTGCACGCGCAGGTGCAAAATCATGGCGTGGTAGGCGTCGGCGTCGCCCAAACCGTAGATCGCCGACACGGTGGCGACAATGATGGTATCGGGTCGTTCGAGCAGCGCCTTGGTGGCCGATAGGCGCATCTGCTCAATCTGCTCGTTGATCGAGGCGTCTTTCTCTATATAGGTGTCGGTCGAGGGCACGTAGGCTTCGGGTTGGTAATAGTCGTAATACGAAACGAAATACTCGACCGCATTCTTGGGAAAGAAATCGCGGAACTCGGAGTAAAGCTGGGCCGCGAGTGTTTTATTCGGTGCGAGCACTAGCGTCGGTCGCTGCATCGCCTGAATGACGTTGGCGATGGTAAACGTTTTTCCGGAGCCAGTGACGCCGAGCAGCGTTTGGGAAACGAGCCCGTCGCGCAAACCCTGAACAAGCGCACGAATCGCCTCGGGCTGATCGCCCGCTGGTGCGAAGGGGTTCGCTAGTTCAAAGGCGTGGCTCATCACTTGTTTTCCACGCTTGTCACCGGCGTATTATCGCGCTTTTTCCGATCTTGATTTAATCTATATTGGAGGGACCAGCGTGCGCCGGCCCTCAGTATGCGCGACGGGACATCCAAGTCGTCCTCGCACCCTCGGTCTCGGCGCAATGTTCCCGGGTCTCGACTGCGCTCGCCCGGGCCTCGGCCGCCCTGCGGTCGAGCTGTCCCCTTCCGGGG
>JBGPGJ010000276.1:0-3723 GCA_041483795.1 Sulfurifustaceae bacterium | reverse complement strand
GCGGGTCGGCTACCCAGTCGTACGCCAAGAATCGTTAGAGATTGCAACCTCGCGCCGGGTCGGTCAGGCCCTTGATCGCCACGCCGCTTGTTTTGTTCTCCTTACCCTCGACCTTGCGCAGGTAAAAATCCTGTACCGGGTTATGGGCCTTGGACAAGGTGAACGCGCCGCGCGGGCTGTCTACCTTCGCGGCTTCCATGGCCTTGATCATTTCGGCCCGCTTGCCCACATTGCCCTTCGCGGCGTCGAGCCCCACGCGCAGAAGCTGCGCTGCATCGTAGCCCTGCACGGCATAGACATCCGGTTCCGCATTGTAGGCTTTCTTATATGCCGCGCGGAAGGAGTTGTCCTTCGGCGTGTTCAGACCATCGGCGTAGTGTAGTGCGGTGAGAATCCCTTGCGCGGTGTCGCCCTGGGCCTCGAGCGTGCCGTCAGTGAGGAAGCCGGTGCCGTAAAGAGGAATCTTGCCCTTGAGTCCGGCCGCGGCATAGTCCTTGACGAACTTCACCGCGCCGCCGCCGGCGAAGAACACGAACACGGCGTCCGGCTTCAGCGCCGCAATCTCGGTCAGGAACGGTTGAAACTCCACGTTCGGGAAAGGGAGGTTCATCTCCTTCAGTACCTTGCCGCCACTCTTTTCGAACGCCTCTTTAAACCCATCCACCATTTGCTGTCCGGCCGCGTATTTCCAGGTCAGGGTTACGGCCGTCTTGTGCTTGCGGTCGGCCATGACCTTGCCAGTCGCGTACCCCGGCTGCCAGTTGGAGAACGAGGTGCGGAAGATGTTGGGCGCGCACAGTGCGCCGGTAATCTCGTCGGCGCCCGCATTGGGAACGATCATCAGCGTATTGGTCTCGCGTGCAATCTTCGCCATGCCCATCGCGACCCCCGAGTGCACCGTGCCGATCAGCACGTCCACCTGGTCGCGCTTGACCAGCTTGTTGGTATTCTCGGGTGCCTTGGCTGGGTCGGATTCATCGTCCACCGTGAAGTATTCGAGTTCCCGCCCGCCCAGTTTGCCGCCCTGTTCCGCGACCGCGAGCTTGAAGCCGTTGGTGATGGCATTGCCGAGCGCGGCATAGGTACCGGTGTAGGGCAGCATCAGCCCGACCTTGAGTTTGGATTGTTGCGCGAATAGCGCGCTGCTGGGTAGCAACACGCCGGTAATCGTAATCGCGATGGCCAGCGTCAAATGCTGAATCGAACGCCCGCGTGCCGCACGAACTTGGTTATGGTCTTTCATGGTTCTTTCCTCCAAAGCGGTGTTGTTGAAAAGCGATTGCGTCGTATCTCTATCGCAAAGGCACGGCTTCAATGCGTTGACACCTTCGCTCGTAGTTTGAAACGCTGGATTTTGCCGGTCGCAGTTTTCGGCAGTTCGTCGGTGAACTCGATCCACCGTGGGTATTTGTAGGGCGCTAAACGGGACTTTACATGTTGCTTCAATTCCTCGGCAAGCCCGGGGGAGGCGGTGTGGCTCGGTTTAAGCACCACGAAAGCCAGCGGCTTGATCAATTTCTCATCATCTTGTTTGCCGATGACCGCTGCTTCAAGCACGGCCTCGTGCGTGATCAACGCGGACTCCACTTCAATCGGGGAGACGTAGTTGCCGCTTACCTTCAACATATCGTCGCTGCGGCCGGCGTAAATGTAATAGCCGTCGGTATTGAGGGTGTACTTGTCGCCGCTGCGCGTCCACGGCCCTTGAAAGGTATTACGACTGCGCACGCGATTGTTCCAATATAGAATCGCGCTGGTCGGGCCCGTGATTTGCAACTCGCCGGTCTCGCCCGGCTTGACCGGCCCGCCGTCATCATTGACCAGTCGCACTTCATAGCCGGGGACCGGCTTGCCGGTGGTGCCGTAGTGGACATCGCCCGGCCGGTTGGAGAGGAAGATGTGCAGCATTTCAGTGGAGCCAATGCCGTCCAGAATATCCACGCCGAAGTGTTTGACCCAGCGTTTGCCGATTTCTTCCGGAAGCGCCTCACCCGCGGAGGCGCAGCGGCGCAGCCGAAGTTCGCTGCGTTGCGGAAGTTCCAGGCTGGACAACATGGCGGCATAAAGCGTCGGCACGCCGTAGAAGATGCTGGGCCGATATTTGCGCAGACGCGCAAATATCGCTGCCGGCGTCGGGCGCTCTGCCATCAGTACGGTAGTGGCCCCCACCGACAGGGGAAAACTCAGGCTATTACCGAGACCGTAGGCAAAAAAAAGTTTGGCGGCGGAGAAGACAATATCGTCTTCTTGAATTCCGAGTATCGGCCGCCCATAGAGCTCGGCGGTTTGCATAAGGCTCGAATGCGCGTGTACCGTTCCTTTCGGCGCGCCGGTGGAGCCGGACGAATACAACCAGAAGCACATGTCGTCGGCGCAGGTGGCGGCGGGCTCGAAGGCGGTTGCCGACTTCGCAAGCAGTTCCGAGAAGGCCAGATGTGCGCTGGCGCTCTTGCCAGACACGATGACGTGCTTGAGGAACGGAAGTTTTTTCAACAAAGGCGCGAAGGTTTGAAGCAGCGGTTCCGAGACGATCAGCGCTCGGGCGCGACTGTCTTGCAACATATATTCGTAATCCGCCGCCGTGAGCAAGGTGTTGGCTGCAACCGGTACGATCCCCGCTTTGATGCCGCCGAGGAAGGCGCTCGGGAAATCTATGGTGTCGTGCAGGCACAGCAATACGCGTTGCTCAACTTGAAGTCCCAAGCCGACCAGAGCGTTCGCAAACCGATTCACGCGTTCGGCCAGTTCGCCGTAGGTATAGGACCCATTGTCATCGAGATAGGCGACCTTGGCGGCGCGCCCAGCTTGGAGGTTACGCTCAATCAAATCGTAGGCGGCGTTATACTCCCGCGGAATGTCGATGACCGGTGGACTGACACTTTGGTCCGCAGAACTAAGGGCGGGCACGAGCATCTCCTTCTGCTTATTTGTGACGTCGGTTTGTCTATTCTAACGACGTCTGAGTTAGATTAGGACTTTGTAAATTCGATTGCACCGTCCGGCAGTAAATACAGTACGATCGCTTTTCCCTCGCTGACCGTAGGATAATGGGCGCTAGCGGCGCCGTAAACCAGCCAACCGGCACCGTGGCCGTCGAACTTGGCGTTGCCGGTTAATGGCATGATCATGTCAATTTCGCCATTGGGGTGACGATGATGCGGACCTTTGATGTTGTCCATCTCCACCACGTCAACGCTGAATCCGTGCGTCTCCGCGCCCGGTTTGATAACGCGGCCGTACTTGATTCCGGCCGCCTCGCGGTTGCACATCCAGCCCGCCTTGATGGCGTCATTGCAAGCATTGAAGACGTTTTGAAAAACTTGGCCGTTTGCCGCGAACTGGTTATTCAGTCGCGCCTCGAGCTGCTTATCCAACGGCAGCCCCTGAAGCTGCTTGGTGATCGGCGTGATAAGGTCTCGGAACCGCTCAGGGGTCATCGTTAACTCCTCGTCGAAAAACTCATAAAGAAGATACGCTTTGGCGTTAGGTACGAAACTTCGCCGCGCGTGCGGCGATGGCCTTGAGCCGATCCGCAGGTCCCTGGATCGCGCTACGTTGATGATAAAAAGCGAGGGCCAGTAGTCCACCCAGTTCCTCGCCACCGCCCGCACGCCCCGGTCCGCCATGCAGGCACATCGGCATCACGTTTCCATGCCCCGTTTGTACCTGTCCCACCGCGGCATTTACGGTGAGCACGCGTCCGTGACTCTCAGCGAGTTCGAG
>JBGPGJ010000275.1:0-3731 GCA_041483795.1 Sulfurifustaceae bacterium | reverse complement strand
GACGGCGCCGCAACCAAGCGCCGCGCGCGGGCGGCTCCAGTGGAAACGCTCGACCAGCCACATCACTCCCGGCTCGAAGAGCGCGAGGCCGGAAAGCCAAGCCGCGATAATCAACGTCGCCAAAAACACGGTGAGACAAATCTGCCCCCACGGTAGATGATCGAAGGCAAGCGGCAACGCCTGAAATAACAGCGCCAAACCGGTTGCCGGCTCCACGCCACCGGCGTACAGCACCGCATACACGGTCAGCGCGGTGGCACAACCGGCGAGCGTGTCAAGTGCGACGACGTACCACGTCAAGCGCGCGAGCGGCGCATCGCGTTCGAGATAGGCGCCGTACATGAACATCGCGCTGGCGCCGAGGCTGAGGCTGAAAAACGCATGTCCGGCGGCGGCGAACACGCCCGTCCACGATAACTTCCCGAAATCCGGCGTGAATGCTTCCAGTGCTGCGCGCGGGAAACCGGTGCTGCTCGCGGCGTAGAGCAGCAACAGCAACATCAATCCGAACATCGCGGGCACGGCGACACGGATGGCCGGTTCCGGTCCCGCGCGCAGTCCGCGCGCCGAAACCACCGCCACCGACACAATGAACAGCGTGTACCAAAAAACTTGCTTCTCCGGATCCTTCACGAGCAAGGTGAACACGCTATTCACGCCATCGGCAGTCAGTCCCGCGAACACCCCGGTGGCGGCGCGAAACCCGACGGCGATGGTCCAACCCGCGATAACGGATAGATAGGAAAAAATCAGAAACCCGCCGAGCACCGCCATCGCCCCGATCACCCACCAGGAACGATTGGCGCGCACCAACGCCGCCGTGCGCCGGAAAGCGCCGTCGGGCGCATCGCGCCCGAGGCGACCGACCATAAATTCCGCCGCCAGCAGCGGCAACCCGAGCAGCAACAGACAGAAAAAATACACGATGAGAAAAGCGCCGCCACCATAGTCGTACACGAGCGATGGAAACTGCCAGAAATTCTTGAACCCGATGGTCGCCCCGCTACAGGCCAGCACGAACATGGCGCGCGAGGACCAGGTAATGTGAACCGTGCGTTTCGTGCCCGCGGGGAACATGGATTCTCCTAGCATAACCTGCCGGACAACGATGCGCATTACCGGTAGAATGCCGGCATTCCACTATGAGCCGCCCGCAAGACAAGGATCGCAACCCCAACATCGCCCAGAACCGCAAGGCCTGGCACGACTACTCCATCGAGCAGAAATATGAGGCAGGGCTCGCGCTGCAAGGCTGGGAAGTTAAAAGCCTGCGCGCCGGACGCGCGCAACTTAAGGAAGGTTACGTCACCATCGAGCACGGCGAGGCGTTTCTCGTCGGCGCGCATATCTCGCCGCTGCCCCAGGCCTCGACGCACGTGACGGCCAACCCCACCCGCGCTCGTAAACTTCTGCTGCACGCCGAGGAACTCCAGAAACTGATCGGCGCCGTGGAGCGCAAAGGTTACACGATCGTGCCGCTGCAACTCTATTGGAAGAACGGGCGCGCGAAGCTTGAAATCGCGCTCGCGCGCGGCAAGCAGGCGCACGACAAACGCGAGGACATCAAAAAACGCGATAGCGCGCGTGAAATGCAGCGCGCACTGCGTTCGCGCTGAGATGCTTTAAGAGAACCCCGGTTAGGGACTCTTAAAACCACTTGATGAGCCAATACTTTTCAAAAAACACTTTGCTTAGATGCCAGACAATTGACGGGGCCTTCAAGTTGACCTGAGGGGATGGCTCTGCATAGAAATTGCCTTTGCCCACCCCTGCTTTTCGGTCGCCTGTTTCCACAAAGCACTGACCAACTCCGTCAAAGAGCTTTGTCTCACCGGAGCCGGTTAACTTTTTGGCCAAGTTGTGCGCTACCACTTCGGCTTGGGCATGTGCAAAGACACCGGCTTTGGGAAGGGGTTTACCCATTTTCAGGGGAATCGAAGTAACGTCGCCGATGGCATAGACGTCGTCGTGATTTGTTGCCAACGTTTGGCGATTGACGGTAATCCAACCTGACTCCGACAAAAGCCCAGCGTCTTTGACGACTCGTGGCGCCACATGAACTGGAACATAAAAGAGCAGGTCATAACTCGTCTGAACGCCGTTTGCAAAAGCGATTTGCTTGGTTTTGTTATCAACGGCCGTGACTTGGTGGCTCGGGAAGTATTTGACGTTTTTACGTTCCACCATTTGGCGAACGGCGGCGGAAACCTCTGGGCCCGCGGTGCCCATCGGTCCCGGTTCCGCGGCATAAAGTTCGATGTGTGCTTTATCTCGTATGCCCAAGCGGCGGCAGGCGAACTCAATAAGCATGGCTGCTTCATAAGGCGCCGCAGGGCATTTATAAACCGGCGATGCCGTCAATAAAACAATTTTGCCACCTTTAAACTCCTTGAGTTTTAGCGCGATGGCCGTCGCCCCTTCAAGCGTATAGAGAGACTGTCCCGCTTCTTCGAGGCCGGGGATTGTTTTTGCCGTCATGTCCGCGCCAAGCGCGATGATTATGGCGTCGCCCGTCAAAAGCCGTCCTGACACCTTCACGGATTTTTCTTGCGGAGAAATTTTTTCGATTTCACCGTGGATGAACTCAACACCTTTGCGTTTCAGATTTTCCAAGGGCCTTGAGATTTTGTCGGCCTTGCGATCCCCAATCATTAGCCAAAGTAAGGATGGAGAGAACAGATGCCTGGCTGCACGATCCACGACGACCACCCGATCGGACCGCGGTAGAAGTTTCCGCAAAGTATGCGCCGCCACTACGCCGCCCACTCCGCCACCTAATATTAAAACCGTCTTTGGTGAAAGCATAAGAACTCCTTTAAAAAGTAATGATCTTGTCGGCCCACTGGGTCCAATTGGTTAGTTCATCGAGAGTGCTTCTTTTCGAGCCTTCCGCAAGCTCGGTCTCGGTGATGCCTCGAGCATCCATACAAGTGCCGCACACACCGACTTCCGCATTATGTCGGGCAACGCCCCTGATCATAAGTTCGACGTTGTAATACCCTTGAGGGACTTTCTGTCCTTTTTTGGCGCAAGAGGCTGCATCGCCGATCAAAAACACTTTCACTTGCTCACCTTCATGTTTTGCAAGGGCGCCTGCAAGGCGAAGTCCATTGTAGTTCCGCTCGGTCCCGTAAGGGGCGTCGTTTAAAATAAACAAGGTCTTCATGTTAATTCTCCTGCTCGATCGCTATCAACTTGAAACCTTCCTTTTCAATAGAAAGTCCCTGTGAGCGCCTTCATCTCGACGATGCGCGGCGCGTCCGCGCGCGCCGGCGGCGAAGCAATCAGCGCACGTGACGCCATAATCAACGGCATTCGGTTCTTCTTTAGAGTGCAGGCCCGGCTTCACGCCTCTTATTCCGCGGGTGATTATGCGCTGTTCGCGCACCCGGCGAAGTCATGGTGAATCGGCGTGATATCGCGCGCGCACGGCAAGAATTAAACGCTTATAAGCGTAAAAGATGCAATAAAAACCCGCGCTCGATGAGAATCATACCGTAATACAAACCGCCGCATTGAAAACCGGCCCCGCTGACCTCAGATGAACAGTTCGGCGCAAGTAACCGTCGTGCGGTATACTTAAAAATGATTCGGGGGTGAAACGGCTTCGACGTGGGTCGCGAAACCTCTGGGGCATGCCGAGGTGCAGAGTTCCTCGCAAATCCAGCTGCAAACACATAGTTGCCAACGACGACAACTACGCCCTAGCGGCTTAATCCCCGCTAGCCCTT
>JBGPGJ010000274.1:0-3735 GCA_041483795.1 Sulfurifustaceae bacterium | reverse complement strand
GTTTGGGCGAAACCGACGCTGCCGTAGTAACTCCACGAGGTCGCGTAGACGCCGAGCGAGTGCACATAGGTCAGCGGGTGACGCGCGACCGAGGATGGTATCCAACCCCGCTCCGCCGCATAGGCGATCAGAAACAGGACCAGCAGGTAGGCGACCCCGGCAAGAAACAGCGTCCAGAGTTCAAACGTCATGATGGTGACGATGCGCTACCCAGGCGATCAACCCAATCAACCCGAGCCACAACAGATACGGGAGATACCAGACGCTTGTGGTCGTGGCCCACCAGAAAGTAAAGGGCGAGAAAAACACGAACAGCCCGAATAGAAACAGCAGCACCACGCTGTCGAGACTGTGACCGTTGTTTTGGTCTAGACGCATAAATCTAGCCTAACAGGAACTGTTACATAAGGTAACACCGCCATAAATTCGCTTGCAAACACAAGCTTTCATCACGGAGAATCCTCTGACAACGTCACCTCCGCATAAAGAGGAGAAACCATGTACTCCCGACGCCAGTTTCTCAGAACAACCACCGGCAGTTTGGTGATGGTGGGTGGCGCAGCGTGGGCGGGAAGTGTCGCCTTCGGTGCCAGCCCTGCGGTTGATCTTGGGCCGAAGGGCCTCCCGTCCGGCACGCTCGAAAGCGCATTACTCGAAGCGTTGCCGGGCAAAGCGCCGCTCATTAAGCGTTCCTACCGCCCGCCGAACTTCGAAACCCCGTTTAGTTATTTCGATAACGTTATTACGCCCAACGATGTCTTCTTTGTGCGCTACCACGTGGCCAACATTCCGCAGGTGAGCGCACAAGACTGGCGCCTGAGCATCGGCGGTGAAGCCGTCGACAAGCCCTTTCAACTCACCTTCGATCAGCTTAAGCGCGACTTCGACCCGGTTGAGATCACGGCGGTAAACCAATGCTCGGGCAACCGGCGCGGTCTCTCCGATCCGCATGTCGCGGGAGTGCAATGGGGTTACGGTGCCATGGGCAACGCCAAGTGGAAAGGCGTGCGCGTGCGCGACATCCTGAACAAGGCCGGTGTCAAGAAAGAGGCGCTGGAGATCGTCGTGGACGGCGCCGATTCTGCCGTCCTGCCGGGCACGCCGGATTTTGTCAAGAGCGTGCCGATATGGAAAGCGCTCGATGAGAACAGCCTGATCGCCTATGAGATGAACGGCGCACCGTTGCCGCATTGGAACGGCTTCCCGGCGCGACTGGTGCTACCCGGCTGGACCGGAACGTACTGGATGAAACACGTCGTCTCGTTGAACGTCGTATCCCAACCTTTCGCGGGCTTCTGGATGAAGTCGGCCTACCGTGTCCCGAAGGGCAAGTTTCCACTCGTGGACCGCTTTCTCTCGCAGGAAACGGACGCCAATACTCCGATAACAGAAATGGTGGTCAACTCCCTCATCACCAACTTGCGCGACGGACAACGCTTCGCCGCCGGCCGTGTGGTGACCGTACAAGGCATTTCCTGGGACGGCGGTTACGGCATTCGCACGGTCGACGTATCCGTGGACGAGGGCAAGAGCTGGCGGCCCAGCGAACTCGGCGCTGACTTTGGGCGCTTCTCCTTCCGTCAGTGGCGTCATGTGTTCACGCCCGAACGCAAGGGTCGTTACGTGGTGATGGCGAAGGCGATAAATCGGCTCGGGGCGACGCAGACCTTCGAATACATCTTCAATCCGGCCGGCTATCACCACAATGTAGTACATCGTGTCGGCATCGAGGTCGCTTAAAATGATTACGGAGGCGTCATGAAAAAGATTCTGCTCGCTTGCGCCCTGGCATGTGCGCCCGCGCTGGCCGACGAGAGCAAGATTACGCTCAAGAACGCACCCGCAAAGGACTTGGTCGCGGCCAGTTGCGGGCTGTGCCACAGCCTCGACTACATCCCGATGAATTCGGTGTTTCTCGACCGCAAGGGTTGGGAAGCATCGGTGAACAAGATGATCAAGGTGATGGGCGCGCCGATCAAAGACGACGAGGCGCCGAAAATCGTCGACTATCTCGCCAGCCAGTACGGCAAGTAGCTGCCCGCGGTGCGCCCCATTGGCAGCGCACCCGCGCCAGTAAAGGCGCGACTAGCCTAGCTAAATGCGTGGATAACATCGTCAAATTCCGCAAACCCGACCTCAAGACCAAGGCCGAGGGTAAGACGCTATGTGGGCGCGGCTTTCACCGCTGGAAGGCCGTGAAGGAGCGCAGGTTCGACGTCAAGCGCGGGCAACTCGTTACGCTGCGGCGCTGCGAGCGCTGCGGCACGGAGCGCACGCAACTAACGTGACGGCAGTCACATGCCGCAGCGCCCCAACGCCCGCGCTGATTGTAACCAGCGTGCGCTTTTCATCCGTCGAGTTCTTGATCGGCCCGATCGAGGGGAGTGGGATTAGGTCTCGCGGTTGAAGAACTGACGGATCAACTGGTCGCCGCAGCGTTTACCGGCATCGGCGTAAATCTTCTTGAGCAGGGCGCCGTTGTTCGCGAAGAGATCGTCCATGCTCGGATTAAAGCCGCCGTCCGTCTCGCTGTTGTAGTTGCAGAAGCCGCTCCATAGCACCTTGCCGTCCTCAAGCCGCACCAATCGCCCCTGCGCCAGATAGCCGAGTCGGTAATGCGTCCAATCCGTGGCGAAGTACATACCGCTCCAGTTGATGGTTATCACGTCGAGAACGACGCCGCTTTTATAAGCCGTTTTCACCGTCTCGAACGAGTCGAACGCCTCGCGCGGCAACGGTTGCGGCATGAGCGCGAGCTTCTTGAAGCCGGCTTGTTGTTCCATCGCCTGGGCGAGCGATTCCTTGACGGCGACGGCCGGGTCGGGAACGCTGAAGTGCTTCGCCAGGTCCTTGACGCCGCCAGCGGTATACAAGGTAATCTCGTTCAGCAGCACGCGGCCGGCGGTGGTGATGGTGAGCTGCGGCGCCTCGTGGTGCACGGCGCGGATACCCGGATAGTTTTTGAGATTGGCCTTATCCCCCTCGTCGAGCCGGATCTTCTGCAGCCCGCCGCAGCCGGCGAGGACGGAGACGATAATAACGGTCAACACTAGGCGTATGGCGAAGTAACGTTCAAACATTTCCTGCTCCTTGTCGGTGGTCTGTCTGATTGCTGCGTGCCGGCAAACCGGCCATCATCATGAGGATAGCAGACGGCCGCGGCCTTGCTGGGCAAGGCCAGGCGTGCTCGAGCGCGAGACGCTGCGATGCAATCGCGTCGCCGGGTGCGACCAAGAAAGTCCGGCGATCGATTTTTTCAGCAATCTATCGTCTACCGACGCGTAAATAAATCGGCCACGAAACGCCGCGCGCCTCGCGTACCGAGCCCCACACGCGCGCCAGCGACTCGCGGATCCGATCGAGGGGATCGTGTCCGTACACCTGCTGATAGCGCTGGCCCACAGACCAGGTACCGAGATAGCCCAGCAACTCGTCGAGATTCCAGCGCATCTCCATCCGAAATGAGGACGCCGGGATTTCAGAAAACGGGAACGGGATAGTCCGGTAGTGCGCATCGATGTGGAGCCGCTCCGGCGGCCAGTACGGGCCGACGATCTCGCTGTAGTAGTGCCGCAGAATCGCATCTACCTCGGGCGAGACTTCGTTGAGCCCATACGTCCATGCGGCGATTACACCGTCGGGTTTCAGCACACGCGTCGCCTCGCGATAGAAGCGATCGAAGTCGAACCAGTGCAGCGCCTGTGCCACGGTGATGAGATCAACGGCGGCGTCGGC
>JBGPGJ010000273.1:0-3741 GCA_041483795.1 Sulfurifustaceae bacterium | reverse complement strand
CCCATGGAACTCATACACAATCTCGGCATTGGGTTCGACACCGCCCTTACCTGGACCAATTTACTCTACTGCCTGATCGGCGTTTTTTTGGGTACCCTAATCGGCGTGCTGCCTGGACTCGGCCCGACGGCAACCATCGCCATGCTGCTTCCGATCACCTTTACCGTGCAACCGACATCGGCGCTGATCATGCTCGCCGGAATTTATTACGGGGCGCAGTACGGCGGCTCGACCACGGCGATTCTGATCAACGTCCCGGGGGAAGCGTCATCGGTGGTCACCGCGCTCGACGGTTACCAGATGGCGCGCCAGGGTCGCGCCGGCGTGGCGCTTGCTACTGCCGCCATCGGTTCATTTTTTGCGGGTACCGTTGCCACGATACTTCTCGCATTGTTTTCGCCGCCACTCGCGGAAGTCGCGCTCAAGTTCGGACCGGCGGAATATTTCTCGTTGATGGTATTGGGTCTGGTGGCATCGGTGGTGCTGGCGCATGGCTCGCTGCTACACGCCTTCGGCATGGTCGTACTCGGGCTGCTTTTGGGGCTGGTCGGCACCGATGTCAATTCCGGCATGGCGCGCTTCACCTTCGATCTACCGAACCTCGCCGACGGTATCGGCTTTGTCGTGGTCGCCATGGGCATGTTCGGCCTGGCCGAGATCGTGCGCAACCTCGAAAACGAAGAAAACCGTTCTTTAGTGGTTAATAAAATTTCCTCGCTGTGGCCAACCAAAGCGGATTGGAAGCGCATGATTCCCTCGATTCTGCGCGGAACCATAGTCGGCTCGGCCGTGGGCATTCTTCCAGGCAGCGGCTCGATCATGGGATCGTTTGCCTCGTACTCGCTGGAAAAGAAGTGGTCGAAGCACCCCGAACAATTCGGCAAGGGTGCCATCGAAGGCGTCGCCGGACCCGAATCGGCCAACAACGCCGGGGCGCAGACCTCGTTCATCCCGATGCTGACGCTGGGCATCCCCACGAACCCGGTCATGGCGCTCATGATCGGCGCCATGATCATTCAAGGCATTCAACCCGGGCCATCCGTCGTCACCGAACAACCGGCACTGTTCTGGGGCATTATTGTGTCCATGTGGATCGGTAATATATTCCTGCTCATTCTCAATCTGCCGTTGATCGGGATGTGGGTACGGATTGTCATGATCCCCTATCATCTGCTGTTCCCGGCGATCCTGGTATTCTGTGCCGTCGGCGTGTTCAGCCTGAACAATACCGAGGCCGACATCTACCTCATGGCGTTATTCGGGTTGGTAGGCTACATCTTCGTCAAGCTCGACTGCGAGCCCGCGCCCATGCTGCTCGGGTACATTCTCGGCCCGATGATGGAAGAATACTTGCGTCGTGCCCTGCTCATCTCCCGCGGCGACCCGTCCGTTTTCGTCACGCGACCGATCAGCGGCGTCATGTTGGCGCTCGCCGCGGTCGCCATGGCTTTCGTGTTGGCCCCGGCCATCCGCAAGAAGAGAGAACAAGCATTTCAAGGGGACGACTAGCCGCGCGTTCGGCCGCGTCCTAAGTTTTTAGTTTTTTAAGGATAGATTTACGCGGGAGGCTGGGAATATATTAACGGGCACCACGAACCCTGGATGTGGCTAACAGGCGTCCACCTCTTCCAATGGCAGGCTTCGGAAAACGAACATGAAAAGTCGCTACCCCTTGTGGTTGCAATCATCCTCACCGTTATGGCCGGCCTCGGCCACGCCGCCGACCTGATCGTCATAAAATTCAGTCATGTCGTTGCGAACGACACACCCAAAGGCAAGGGCGCGGTCAAGGTCGAGGTCTATCCGAACAGCGCGCCCTGTAAAGACAAAGAGGATAGAGGCATCGCAACTGGGTGCGGTGCAGATACTCGCGCCGTCGCTCGCCAAGTTCGAGCCCGCTAGGAGCGAAAGAGTTCGAGGTGTACGACCTGCCCTGCATCTTCGAGGGCTACGCGGACCTGCACA
This sequence comes from Sulfurifustaceae bacterium, assembly GCA_041483795.1. Classification (GTDB taxonomy): domain Bacteria; phylum Pseudomonadota; class Gammaproteobacteria; order Acidiferrobacterales; family Sulfurifustaceae; genus JAHFQD01. The sequence continues at coordinate 1,776 of JBGPGJ010000273.1, read as the reverse complement.
AGGTCACCCAAGGACCGGTCGGTCGGAACCTGCTCAAGAAGCTCGAGCCCGAGGGTATTCTCGGCCTCGCCTACTGGGACAGCGGCTTCAAGGTCATAAGCGCCAACAAGCCGCTCACGACCCGGCGGACTTCAAGGGCCTAAAATTGCGCGTGCAACAGGGCTCACGGGTGCTTGAGTCGCAGATGCGCGCCCTCGGCGCCCTTCCGCTGGCAATCGCCTCCTCCGAAGTGTACCAGGCCCGTCAGACTGGAGTGGTAGATGGCACCGAGAACCCACCGTCCAACCTCTACACCCAGACGATGCACGAGGTGCGGAAACATGTGACCGTGTCGAACCACGGCTATCTCGGGTATGCGGTGATCGTGAACAAGAAGTTCCGGGAGGGTCTGCCGGCGGACATCCGCGCCCAGCTTGAGAGCGCGATGAGAGACGCGACCCAGTACACCAACGACATCGCCAAGCAGGAAAACGATGGCGCGCTCAAGGCCGTGCGCAAATCCGGCAAGAGCCAGGCCTACACGCTGACCGCCAATGAAAAACGTGCCGTGGTTCCGCGAGGACGCGGAGATCTGCCGACGTCACGGGATCGCCGGCGTGGTGCTGCCCAAGGTGGAACGAATCGAAGATATCCATCGCGTCCTCGAGCGTGTCGGTACGGCGATACCGGTGCTGCCGATGATTGAAACCGCGCAAGGTTTCTGGAGCGCGCACACGCTGGCCCGGGCGGCGTCGGTGCAACGGCTGCTGTTCGGCGCGCTTGATTTCCAGTTCGACCTCGGCATCGGCGGGGATGGAGAGGAGCTGCTGTACTTCCGCTCGCAACTCGTTCTGGTGTCACGCATCGCCGGCATCCAGGCGCCGGTGGATGGCGTCAGTCCGGCCATTGACGATCCCGAGCGGCTCCGTGCCGAGACGTTGCATGCCCGACGCCTCGGTTTCGGCGGAAAGCTCTGTATCCACCCCAAGCAGATCGGTTACGTCAACGAATGCTTCAGTCCCAGCCCCGAGGAGGTCGCCTGGGCTAAGCGGGTGGTGGAGGCGGCTGCCGCCGTAAAAGGCGCCGCGGTCGCGGTCGACGGCAAGATGGTGGACCGGCCGGTAATACTCAAGGCCCAGGAGATTCTGAACGAATCCGAGCGCAGGATTTCGACGAAGGCAGCTACGCGTCAGTAAAAACCGGGTCGCCATGCCTGACCGGCTTTCGACTCAAGTCGCCGACCGGCATCGAAAACAGTCCCGGTTTAAAAAGATGTCATTACGATGGATATCGGGGGTATCATCGACCAACGGCCGGACGCCAGAGTGTAAACTGGCAACTGCCGATCTCAAGCACATCTCGTTTGGAGGAGGAACATGAAAAAATCGCTACCACTTGCTACTGCCGTCATCCTCGCCGTCGTGACCGGCCTCGGCTACGCCGCCGATCAGCAAACCGTCAGTCTCTCCATCGCCACCGGCGGCACCGGCGGCGTGTACTACCCGATGGGGGGAGGCATGGCAAATATACTGTCCAAGTACGTACCCGGCATGCAGGCCACGGCCGAAGTGACCGGCGGCTCGGTGGACAACCTCAAGCTTATCGCGAGCGGCAAGCCCTATATCGGATTTTCCATGGCGGATGCCGGCCAGGACGCCTACCGCGGCGAAGACAAGTTCAAGGGCAACAAGATTCCGCTCAAGACCCTGATGATCCTGTATCCCAACCGCATGCATGTGGTGTCGATCGAGGGCAAGGGCATCGACAAGATGTCCGACCTCAAGGGCAAGCGCGTCT
>JBGPGJ010000272.1:0-3751 GCA_041483795.1 Sulfurifustaceae bacterium | reverse complement strand
CACCATATTGTTGCTAAATTGTGTCAGCGACCGTCCTTGCGGGGACGTCACCGGCTGCTCGTCCCCTGGGAAATTTTCCGCGAAACCCGCATCCAACGACCGAATAAGCGGAATATCCAAACCGTCGAGCCAGATTACGGGCTCGCTGGCCGGATTACCGTGATCATGCCAGGTCCATGACGGCGTGATGATGAAATCGCCGCGTTCCATTGTGTGACGTTCGCCGTCCACCGCCGTATACGCTCCCCGGCCCTCGACGACGAAACGCAGGGCCGACTGAGTATGACGATGCGCGGGCGCCACCTCGCCCGGCAGGATTAACTGCAGGCCTGCGTATAGAGACCGCGTCACGCTGGACGCTCCGCGCAGGGCGGGATTCTCCAGAATCAATACGCGGCGTACCGCTTCCTTGGCTGAAATCAGCGTGCCCGATTCCATCAAAAATGGTTTAACGTCGTCGAATCGCCAAAGGTGAGGTACACAGGGCGTGGTCGGTTTCCGGGTCACCAGATCGTCCAGCACCTCCCACAGCGGAGTCATGCAATAGCGGTGGATCTTGCGGTAATACTGCTCGCGCAACTTCCGTGTGTCGCTGGCGTTTTGTGTCGACATAATCGCTACCTCTTAGGCTCGAACAAACCGTTGGGCGCCGGTGGTATCGATACCCTCGTACCCTACGAAGTGTAATTCAGCAGCTGTTGCCGGTCGATTTTACCAGTTCCGGTTTTCGGGAGCTCATCCACATATTCGACAAGGCGCGGAGAATTGTGGGGTAGAAGCCGTTTTTTGACGAAGGATTGAAGCTCCTTCGTCATTGCATCGTCAGTAATAACACCGCTTTTGAGGGCGACGACCGCTTTGATGGTCATGCGACGATCTTTCAACGCCACGGCCAAAACGGCACACTCGCGAACCTTGGGGTGTTTAATGAGACAGTGTTCGATCTCAAGCGGATAGACCCACTGTCCGCTCACTTTGATGAGATCATCGGCGCGACCGCGGAAGAAGAAAAACCCATTCTCATCCTCGATAAAACGGTCGCCGGTCCAAATCCAGCCGTCGCGCATTGTTTCTGCGGTCTTGTCCGGCCGGTTCCAATAGCAGGGCGCATTGGAATCTCCGCGTGCCCAAAGTATGCCCTCTGCGCCGCGCGTCGTCGGATTGCCGTCGCGATCGGTGAGTTCGATCTCGTAGCCGGGGACCCGTTTGCCGGCCGCGCCGAGCTTCTTTTTCTCTTCGGTATTGGACAGGTAAATATGCAGAACCTCGGTCGATCCGAGGCCTTCGACGGTCTCGAGCCCATGTCGGTCCTTCCAACGGTTGAACACCTCGGCCGAAAGTACCTCTGCCGCCGAAACACAAAGCCGTACGCTGGAGAAATCGGAGTCCTTGAATCCGGCGTGGTTGATGAGCGCGGTGTACAGTGTCGGCAACCCGAAAAAAACAGTGGGCCGAAACGCCTTGACACATTCGAATACAACGCCGGCTTCCGGCCTTCCCGCGAAAAGAACCGCACTCGCCCCCGCTGAAAACGGAAACGTTATGGAGTTCCCGAAGCCGTACGCAAAAAAGATTTTCGGAACCGAGAAGCAGATGTCGTCCTCACGTAAATGCAAGATGTGCGCGGCATAACCGGCCGCGGTGTAGCTTATATCGTGTTGCAGATGCACAACGCCCTTCGGACGACCGGTCGACCCCGATGAGTACATCCAGAACGCCATATCGTTCTTATTTGTATCCGCCGCCTTCAATGTTTCGGCATGCTGTAACCACCAGTTGTCGCCATCGATCACCTTGGCGGGAGTGGACAGATTGGCCGTACCGTTGACCGTGACGATAGTTTCGGTCTGCGTATCCGATAGGGATTTGTCGTCAAAAAGTGCTGCGTATTTCCGATCGATCAACGCCACGCGGGCGCCCGAGTCTTGCAAATAAAACCGAATCAGGTCCTTGGGCGACACGGTGCTGATCAAAACCGGAACGAAGCCCGCACGAATCGCGCCGAATATCGCGGCCGGATAGGTCGGCGTATCGTCGAGAAACATAATGACCCGATCGCTACGTGCCAACCCGAGCGACATTAGCGCGTTACCGATACGGCAAGCCCGACGGCAAAGCTCGGCGTAGGTCGTATTCCCGCCTGAAGAATATACCGCGACCTTATTGCCACACCCCTGCTCCAGATTTCGAAAGAGAATCTCGCTGGCGTTATAGTCGTCAGACAAAGAGAATCCGATTTCACGCGATCCTGGGCTATCGTCGGTCACGCAGTCATGGATGTCTCGATAGGGTATGCTGGATTCTCCTACGCGCGGCCAGAACAATTACGCTGAGCGTTGTAAGCGTCCATGAAGCGCGGCGCGATTTGTCGCAGACGCCGAGCATCGACACGGCCGGAGCGAGTGATATAGCTGTAGGCAAACTCGTAGGGCTCGAGTCGCATATGCTCGTCCATGCATTCGTACCAGCGAAGACTGGCATCGGCCGCTTCCACAATTTTTTCTACTATCGGCTTGCGATGCTGCTGATAACTTGTCAACGCCTCGCGCATGTCGTTGGGATGGGCGGTTATTGCTTTAGCGAGAGCAATAGCGTCCTCCATGGCGAGCCTCGTTCCCGAACCAATCGAGAAATGCGCCGTGTGCAGCGCGTCCCCCACGAGAACCATATTGTCGGCGGACCAATTCTCGTTGCAAATCCTAGGAAAACGCCGCCAGACTGAATTGTTGGCGACGAGCGGCTGGCCTTCGAGCGTATCCGCGAAAATGCGCTCGCACATGCCCTTCGATTCCTCATCGGTAAGGTTGGCCAAGCCGGCTCGTTCCCATGTACCTGCCCGCATCTCAATAATGAAAGTGCTCATGTCCGGTGCATACCGGTAGTGATGTGCCGTCACGCCGCCCCAATCGGTTTCAAGAAAAGTCTGGGTTAGCGTGTCGAATCGCTTTGGAGTTCCATACCAGGCGAACCTGTTTGAACTCTCGGTGATCTTGGTTTCAAAAGCGTGCTCGCGCCCTTTGCGCACTATTGAATTAACACCGTCTGCGCCGACGATGAGATCGCAGTTTTCAAACTCGCTTATTGACGTAGGCCTTCTCTTGAAAACAGGTTCGATGCCCACGGTCTGCAAGCGGTTCTGTAACAATTGAAGCAACTGGAGTCGCCCAATAGCCGCGAATCCCACACCATCAATAGGAATAGTTCGCCCTCGATGTATAACCGTCAGGTCGTGCCAAGTCTGCATAAGCGGGGCGATGATGGCATGCGTCTCCCCATCATCGTCCTTTAAAAAGTCAAGCGCCCGATCCGAGAAAACGACACCGAAGCCGAAGGTCGCATCGGCCGGATTCTGCTCGACGACCTGAATCTCGGCATCTGGGCGCGATCGCTTCAACAGGTAGGAAAAATACAGACCCGCCGGACCGCCACCGACTACGGCCACGCGAATCGGCTTGCTCACGGGTAGCTTCGCCTCTTTCCAGCATGCGCTAAATCGTTTTTCGACATTCGACTGACTAGCGCGCAGCCGACGTATTTAAGCTTTTGTATGAATGACAAATCGGAACTTACGGTATTGGAATCTTTTGTCCACCCTGGGCGTCAATGCTCATTTTTACGACAACCACGCAATATTCCCACGCGGTTCTCGGTACTAAGGATGCGCTACAGGATGCGCTACGCCACCGCGAGGCGCGGCTTCGAGGACTCTTCGCTAGCGCTTCGCCATCCCCGGTTCATCGTGCGAAACACT
>JBGPGJ010000271.1:0-3754 GCA_041483795.1 Sulfurifustaceae bacterium | reverse complement strand
CCCCTTTGACCTTTTTGCCCTGTTTGTCTACGCCTTCCCAGGTGTAGGCGTCGAACTTCTTTTTTGCCGCGGTTTGTTGAGCCATGGTTATTTAGACGTTGGTTACACTTTCGATTTCGGCGAGGGACGTGAGGCCATCCTTGACCTTTTTGAGGCCGGATTGGCGCAGGTCGAAGACGTGTTCCTTCTTGGCCTGTTGCTCGATGTCGAGTTGTGTTCCGCCGCGCATGATGATTTGCTGTGTAGCGTCGGATATCGGTAGTACCTGGTAGATACCGACACGACCGCGGTAGCCATCGCTGCACTGGTCGCAGCCGACCGCGCGGTACGGCGTGAAGTGTCCGATGTCGCTTTCCTTGAAGCCGGCCTTTAACAAGGCTTCCTTTGGAATTTCCATCGGTTGTTTACAGCTTGGACACAGTCGTCGGGCCAAGCGCTGAGCGATGATGAGAATTACGCTCGAAGCGATGTTATACGGGGGGACGCCCATGTTAGCAAGGCGTGTCAGCGTGGCCGGCGCGTCGTTGGTATGCAGCGTGGAGAGCACTAAGTGACCGGTCTGTGCGGCCTTGATCGAAATTTCGGCGGTCTCGAGGTCACGAATCTCTCCGACCATGATGATATCCGGGTCCTGACGTAGAAAGGCGCGTAGCGCCGAGGAGAACGTGAGCCCCGCTTTTTCGTTGATGTTGACTTGATTGATGCCAGCAACGTTTATTTCTACCGGATCTTCGGCGGTCGAGATGTTATTGTCAGGCGTATTGATAAGATTGAGCCCGGTATAAAGCGTGACCGTTTTCCCGCTGCCGGTCGGACCCGTGACCAGAATCATGCCGTAGGGTCGCTGGATCGCCTCCAGGAATGACTGTTTCTGCTCTTCCTCGAACCCGAGCTTCTCGACGCCGAGCGTCGCCGACGCGGGATCGAGGATGCGCATCACGATCTTCTCGCCCCAGAGTGTCGGCAGCGTGCTGACGCGGAAATCGATCGCGCGGTTTTTGGAGATGCGCATCTTCATGCGCCCGTCCTGTGGCACGCGTCGCTCAGCGATGTCCAACCGGGACAGAATCTTGAGGCGTGCGGCGATGCGGTTGGCAATCTGTAGCGTTGGATGAGCGATCTCATGCAGTATGCCGTCCTGGCGATAGCGCACGCGATAAATCTTCTCGTAAGGTTCGACGTGGATATCGGACGCGCCCTTATGGATCGCGTCCATCAAAATCTTGTTTACAAACTTGACCACCGGCGCGTCGTTGACGCCTTCTTCGCCGGTCGCATCTCCACCTGCTTTTTCATCCTCGCCAGCGAGGATTTCGAGATTCTCGAGACCTTCATCGGCGTTTGCCATGTCCACGAGGCTCGTGTCCTGAGCGTCAAGACACTTTTCAATGGCCTCCGCGAGTTTCTCTTCCTCAACCAGAATCGCTTCAGTGCCGAGCCCGGTGTGGAATTTTATTTCGTCGAGCGCCGCGACATTGGTCGGGTCGGCCACGGCTACATACAGCCGTGTACCGCGCTTGAACAAAGGTAGTACCCGATGGCGACGGATAATCTTTTCATCCACCGACTTGATTGGCGCGGATTCCAGGTCCAGTGCATTGATCTGAAATAGCGGAATGCCGAATGCGTCCGACGCCGCGCGCGCAATGGTGGTGCCGTCGAGTTTCTTGCTTTCGACCAGCTGCGTGACGAACGACGTTTTTGTAGACAGCGCTTGCGCCTGAATGCGCTCGGCGTCCGTTGCACTCAGCAAGTTGTCGCGCACCAGCCGCAACGCCAACCCACTGAGATTGGTTGAAGCGGCGGCGGTATTTAGAGTAGGTGTCGCCATAGTGGATGGTGCGAGCGTCGTCGGGTGGGCGCGATGTTATACAATCTGCTGCCCCCAAAATATAGTTGAGTTCCGCAGGTTCGCAAAATTATCGAGACAGAAACATTGTCATTGAGTCAGGTATGTGGATTGTGCTACGGACAGAAACATCGATCGCTGGGCGGAATGGCGTTTTGTGTGAACAATCGCGCAAGAAGATCCCTCAACAGGTGCGAATACTACGTAAAGGCCAATTGGCCCGTTGACAGGGGGTACTGAACACATTTAGAATAGTTCTAAATTAGAGGTCCAATTGGTACCGGACCTAGCCTCGAGTCTTCACGGCCGTTTGGCTGCGATTTTGATAGGGATCAAGGCGGGTGAGGAGTCCCGAGGCGTTAATACCCTCAACCTCTGCATTCGTTAGGGATCGTTTAAGTTAGTCAAATTGGTAATTGCTTAATACATTTTAAGGAGCAAGTTATGAAAAGCCTAAAAGGAACCAAAACCGAAGAAAATCTTAAGTATGCCTTTTCCGGTGAATCCCAGGCCAACCGCCGTTATCTGTATTTCGCCTCCAAGGCGGACGTCGAGGGTTACAACGATGTTTCCGCTGTATTCCGCTCCACCGCGGAAGGCGAGACCGGCCACGCCCACGGACACCTCGAGTACCTGGAACAGGTCGGCGATCCGGCCACCGGGCTGCCCATAGGTAGCACGGCGCTAAACCTGAAAGCGGCAATCGCGGGTGAGACCCACGAATACACCGACATGTACCCGGGGATGGCTAAATCCGCACGCGACGAAGGTTTTAGCGAAATCGCGGACTGGTTCGAGACCCTCGCCAAGGCGGAGCGTTCCCACGCCAACCGTTTCCAGAAGGCGCTGGATAGTCTCGGCAAGTAACCCTTCAACCCGGGCCAGCTTTCGAGCGGGTCCGGGATTTTGTTCCCGGAAAGAAGCGACCATGTCTGGCTCCAGCCCCACAGGCGAGCGTCCGCGCGAAGGTAGTCTCGAAGCCCCGATACGTCACCCGCTCGATTGGCGCAACCCCGCGTTTTATGACGAAGCCGCGCTCACGAAAGAACTCGAACGCGTGTTCGATATATGTCACGGCTGTCGCCGTTGCTTCTCGCTTTGTAACTCCTTTCCGACGCTGTTCAATGCGATTGACGCCTCCGAGACGATGGAGATCGATGGCGTGGACAAGAAGGTCTACTGGCAGGTCGTGGACCACTGTTACCTGTGCGACATGTGTTACATGACAAAATGTCCGTACGTGCCGCCGCATCCGTGGAACGTGGACTTTCCGCATCTCATGCTGCGCGCGAAGGCCGTGCGTTTTAAACAAGGTGACGTGCGCCCGCGCGACAAACTGCTGTCGAGCACGGATATAGTGGGCAAACTTGCCGGTATTCCGGTCGTCGCGCAGGCGGTCAACGCCGCGAATAAATCCAAACCCGTGCGCCGGGCGATGGAGAAGGTGTTCGGGGTTCACCCCGATGCAATTCTGCCCGAGTACCACAGCGACACGTTGCACAAGCGCGCCGGGGGCCGCCGTGGCGACGGCATCGCGCCGGTCGCGGCCGGTCGCACGCACGGCAAAATCGCGCTCTTCGCCACTTGTTACGGAAACTATAACGAACCACAGGTCGGTGAGGACCTGATCGCGGTGTTCGAACACAATGGTATTCCCGTCATCCTCGCCGAAAAAGATCGTTGCTGCGGCATGCCCAAGCTCGAACTCGGCGATCTCGAGGCGGTGGCGCGAGCAAAAGAGGAAAATATACCGCTGCTCGCACGATTGGTGGATAAAGGTTACGACATTACCGCGCCAGTGCCGTCCTGCGTGCTGATGTTCAAACGGGAACTGCCGCTGATGTTCCCCGACGATCCACAAGTCGCTAAAGTCCGCGACGCGATCTTCGACCCCTTCGAATACCT
>JBGPGJ010000270.1:0-3767 GCA_041483795.1 Sulfurifustaceae bacterium | reverse complement strand
CGCAAGGCGGTCGGCAAGCCAGCGAAGGTGCGCGGGCCGTTCGGTTCGCATTGGCTCGTGCCGCTTTCTGCCGCCGCCGTGGTGGTGCTGAGTATCGGTCTCGTGGTGTTTTTGGATCGCGAGGGCGCCGCTCCGTGGCGCACCGAAACGCCGCCGGCCGTGGCGACCGCGCCTGAGGTTGGCATATCAGCTAAGCGCGAGGCGTCTGCGGAGGAATCTTCGGTCTCCGATAACGTTCGGCAAAAGGAAGTCGCTAAGGTCCGATTACATGAATCTGTCGCGACAAGCAGTGCGCCGGTAACATCCGCCGCGCCGACGGATTTAGCCGGGGCGCCCGCGATAGCTCGCGGGGCTGCGACACAGTCATTGACGTCGTCATTAAAAAAGACAGAGCCGAAAGCCCCCGCCGCATCGGGGATTTCACCTGCACGGGCGGATCAGACAACTCGACGCAAAAGCGATGCAGCCACGTCCGAGGCGGTCGGAAACGTCGCCTCGGTCCAGAGTCCACCGGCGTTGTCAGCGCCGATGATCAAGCTAACAGTCGGCGACCGCGTGATTCGCGCGGAAGTCGCGTCCACGCCGGAGGATCGGCAGCGCGGCTTAATGTTTCGTGAAAGTCTCGCGGCCGACACCGGTATGTTATTCGTGTTTTCCTCCGACGATACTGGCGCGGTTTGCATGTGGATGAAGAACACGACGATCGCGTTATCGGCGGCGTTTCTTGACGACGCCGGTAGAGTGCTCAACATCGCCGATATGCAACCTCGCAGCGAAAGCCCGCACTGCGCGAGGGGTCGTGCGCGCTTCGTGCTCGAAGTCAATCGGGGAACCTTTGCCGCCGCGGGCGTGAAGCCGGGTGCTCGGATTGGCGGTCTGCCGGGCGTTCCCTAGTTGCCGGGTCGTCGCGCGTCTTACTCGCCGATTTTATTTTCCGACTAGGGCGTTTATCTTGGCCGCGCAGATGAAGTCGTTTTCCGACAGCCCCTTCACCGCGTGGGTGCTGTAGCGCACGAGGCAGCGGCTATAGCCGACCTCAAGATCGGGATGATGATCTTCACGCTGCGCGATCCAGGCGAGCGCATTCGCAAATGCCATCGTCTCGTAGTAGTTCTTGAACGTAAAGCTACGGCTGATTTCTGCGGCGTTGTCGTTGAGCGCCCAGCCGGGTATTTGCGCCAGTAATTTCTGTGCGTCCGCGCGCGCGAGCGCCGGCATGCCGCCTGCGCAAGGTTTGCAGGAACGCGTGCGCAGATCGCCCATACCGGTCTTCACTTGAACTTGTAAAATTGTTCGTTCAGGTACTTCACCACGCTCCGTTGTTCTTCGACAACAAATTTTACTTTCGCCGCGTGGCTGCAGTCGTTGAGTTGTTGGTGCAAACCATCGAGGGACTGAATGCGCCGATCCTTGCGCGTGTAAACGCTTGTATTGTGGCAACCCATACAGTTGGCGTCATGCAGACGTTTTCCTTGTGCGCTGTCGCCCGGCAGGGCGGCGTGTGCCGATACACCGACTGCAAAAGTGACCAATGCAAACAGTGTCCGCTTCATTGTGCGTTCCTCAATCATGTTTTTCCCAGAAGCCGAGTAATTCGCCGCAGTGCCGGCGGGTGTGAATCGTAGAATGCCGAATACACCGGATCGGGCGTGAGTGTGGCGGCGTTATCGCGATAGAGTTTGACCAACGCGCTCACGAGCGCCCGCGCCGAGGTCGTGGCGGCGGCGAAGCGATCGGCTTCGTATTCGTGGCGCCGCGAAGCCCAGGCGACCAGGGGTTGCAGGAAAAATATAAACACGGGGCCGATCATGATGAAAAGTATGAGCGCCGCATGCGGGGAGGGGTAGGCCAACCCGAGCCCCTGATAGAACCACGCTTGTGTTGCCAGCCAGCCGAGTAAAGCCAGTCCGGCAAGCCCGAAGCCGAACATCAGCAGCACGCGCTTCAAGACGTGCGCGAGTTTGAAATGCCCCAGTTCATGTGCGAGCACCGCTTCCACTTCGCGCGCGTTCAGGGTTTTCAGCAGCGTGTCGAAAAACACGATGCGTTTGGCCTTGCCCAGACCGGTAAAGTACGCATTGCCGTGGGTGGTGCGTCGGGAACTATCCACAACGTAAATGCCGCGGCTGCGAAAGCCGGTGCGTCGCAACAGCGCCTGAAGACGGCGACGCATGGACGCGGATTTGAGCGGTGTGAAGCGATTGAACAGGGGCGCGATCCATGTCGGATAGGCCCAGATCATAATCAAGCTCAACACCACCCAGAGCAGCCAAACGTATAGCCACCACTGTGCACCGGTTGCCTGCATGAGCCAAAGCGCGGCGGCGGCGATCGGCACGCCGATAATCACGAGCAGTAGCAACTTGCGCAGCAGATCCGCCGCGAACAGCATCGGCGTGATGCGATTGAAGCCGAAACGGCTCTCAATACGGAAGGTGCGATACACCGCGAAAGGTAGTTCCAGCACGCTACCGAACATAAAAACCGACACGATGAAGGCCGTGCCGAGCGCGAGCGGGGACCAGCCTGTCGCGCGCCATAGATTATCCAGCCAGCCGAGTCCACCGCCGACGGTCCAGGCGATCAACAACGCGCTACCGTAAAGCGCTTCGATCATGTCGAAGCGTATGCGCGTTACGGTGTAATCGGCGGCCTTGCGGTGCGCCTTGAGCGGAATCTTGCCGCGGAAAGGTTGCGGGACGGCACGGCGGCGGCTTACCACGTAGCGCAGGTGCCGCGTGGCCAACCACAATTCGGTGGCTGTGGAGAGAATGAGCAGAGTCAGAAATAACGTCATGAAGCGGTCCATGACTGGGGATGTTATCATCGCGCGCGATGTGACTCATCCATAAATAATGTGGGGCTGTATGTCGCAAGCGGAAAATGGCGGGCACGCGAAAAACGCGCTAGTTTGGATAGATCTGGAAATGACCGGGTTAAGCCCCGACACCGACCGCATCATTGAAGTCGCGACGATTATCACCGACGACGAGCTCAATGTGCTGGCCGAGGGGCCGGTGTTGGCGGTGCATCAAACCGAGTCCGTGCTCGCCGCGATGGACGACTGGAACCAGCGCACGCACAAGGCCACGGGCCTGATCGAACGCGTGCGCGTCTCGCGCGTGAGCGAAGCCGAAGCCGAGCGGCTCACGCTCGAATTCATCCAGCAATACGCCGCGAAGAACAAATCCCCCATGTGCGGTAACAGCATTTGCCAGGACCGCCGTTTCCTGGCGCGCTACATGCCGGCGCTCGAAGGATGGTTTCATTACCGCAATCTCGACGTAAGCACGTTGAAGGAACTCGTGACGCGCTGGAAACCCGCGCTTGCCAACGGTTTGCAAAAGAAAAATACCCACAAAGCCCTCGACGACATCCGCGAGTCCATCGAGGAATTGAAGTACTACCGCGAGCACTTTCTGGTGACGTGACGGCGCGGCCGTGGCGTCGGGCAACGAGGGCCGGGCTCACAGTCCCTGTGAGAATCGTAGGCAGTTTCCCCGCGTTTCAAATCCTCTGATCGAGCTTCAATTGTTGAGAGAGAATACCGATAACTCAAGACCGGACTATAAGGTCGCCCGACGGTTTGAAAAAAAACTACTCTGAGGTAACCCCAATTTCCTCCGATTTCCTCGTCAGAACGGGCCGGGTCGGCGCGTACGTCACGATGGGCTCGTGTTTGCCGATAACCTTCGCGACGAGCATCGGGGTCCAGGCAAACGCATCGTCCGTGAGCCGGCGGGTCGCCGCCGTGGCCAGCACTGGGG
>JBGPGJ010000269.1:0-3773 GCA_041483795.1 Sulfurifustaceae bacterium | reverse complement strand
CGTTGGCCGCGAGCGAAAACGCCACCGGATAGCCGAGCAGGAGAAACACCACCAGCGCGGCGAACATGATCGGGGCCAATATTTCGTGGTTCATTGCGTCTCCCGGCGGCGGGCCTTGATGTCCTCGAGGAGTATTTCTTCGGCGGTCTTTTCCTTTTTCTCGTACGGGAAAGGGATCAGGCCCTCGAGGAAGGCGATGTTCTTGATGATTTCGGAGATCCCCTGTAGCCCCAGCAGCGTGAAGCCGACCGGGATTAGCAGCAGCACCGGCCAACGAATCAGGCCGCCCGCGTCGGCCGACATCTCTTGTAGGTTCCATGACTTCATGAACTGCGGCCAACTGTCGTATATGATCAGCACACAAAACGGCAACAGGAAAAACAGGCCGCCGCAGATGTCAATCGAGGCGTGTGCCCGTTGGGAAAGCCTGCCGATGATGACGTCAATACGTACGTGACCGTTTTGCTTCAGGGTATAGCCGGCACAAAGCAGAAAGATGGCGCCGAAGAAGTACCACTGGATTTCGAGGAAGGCGTTAGAACTGGTTTGAAACAATTTTCGGACAACGGCGTTACCAGCGCTGATCAGTACCGTGACCAGAATGAGCAGCATGAATAGCCGTCCGCATTTCTCGTTCAGCCAGTCAATCCACTTGGAGAATTTAAGCAGGGTCTGCACCGTCCCTCCTACTTTGTATCGTTCGAACAAACCGAGTCGACATTTCCAGAACGCACGGTATTGGATTCGGCCACTGAACTCGTGGCCTAACGTTTAGTAGTGAAAGCGAGGCCGCTGCCCGTTGTCTTGTTTTTCCCGCCCAGGTTAACGTCATGGCCACCAAGAGATTACTGCATGTGGCTTATCCTGAATATGGGGGAAACCCGAAGTAAGGGCATAAAGATTAGGCGTAGCGGCAAGCACCTCTTATTTTTGCGGCGGGGTATGATCGAGGACGTCTGGTTACGGGAACAGGGGGCCTTTGTTCAAACGTTGGCATGTGGGATCATGACGGGGTAGCCTTTCTCTGGGTCAATACCCTCAGCTCTAGGAGGATTTATGGCAGACGTGAAACGGCGGTCGTTTTTGAAAACAGCCGGTGCGGGTGTAGCCGCGGGTGCGGTAACGACGGTGACGGGGGCCACAGCCATTGCCGCGGAATTGCCCGTCGTCAAATGGCGGGCGGCGTTGAGCTGGCCCAAGAGCCTGGATACGCTCTTCGGCGGCGTGGAGCGCATGGCCGAGCGCGTGAAAAGGATAACTGAGGGTAAGTTTGAAATTCGTGTTTACGCCGCGGGCGAGATTGTTCCGGGACTGAAAGTTCTCGACGCCGTGCAGGACGGCACCGTTGAGTGCGGCCACACCGCGAGTTACTACTATGTCGGCAAGAACAAGGCCTTCGCGTTCGATGCCACCCTTCCCTTCGGCCTTACTTGTCGCCAGCAGAATGCCTGGATGTATTACGCCGGCGGTTTGCCATTGCTGCGCGAGTTTTTCGCCGACTACAACATCGTCAATTTCCCGGGCGGTAATACCGGCACCCAGATGGGTGGATGGTTCCGAAAAGAGATCAAGTCGTTGGCCGACCTCAAAGGGGTCAAAATGCGCATCCCCGGTATCGGCGGAGAGATCATGTCGAAGCTCGGTGTGATTCCGCAGACGATCGCGGGCGGTGACATTTACCCGGCGCTCGAAAAGGGCACGATCGACGCCACCGAGTGGGTCGGCCCCTATGACGACGAAAAGCTTGGGTTCTACAAGATCGTCAAGAATTACTATTACCCCGGTTGGTGGGAGCCGGAAACCCAACTCTCGTTCTACGTAAACGCCAAGGAATGGGCGAAGTTGCCTCAGCCCTATCAAGAGATCTTTTCTGCCGCTGCGGCAGAAGCGAATGTGAATATTATGGCCGAGTACGACTACCGGAACCCGCAATCGGTTCTGCGGCTAGTGCAGAATGGCGTGAAGCTGCGTCCTTTCCCGGCTGATGTGATGAATGCCGCCTACAAAGCGGCATTTCAGCTTTACGAGGAGGAGGCGGCCAAAAACCCTGCGTTCAAGAAAATTTACACGCACTGGACTGGGTTTCGCAACCAAGTTCAAGGATGGTTGAAGCTAGCTGAATTTACGATGGAGAGATTTCTTTACTCGGCTGGAGCACCCAAGTAAACGAAATTTTTCCTTTAGCAGCCCCGCGGTGGTAACGCCGCGGGGCTTTTATTTGGTTACGCTTGTACCGCTGACCGGTGGCGGTGGAAAAACCGATACAAGGAGCGACCCAAAACGATGATTGCATTGTTGCAACGCGTAAGTCGTGCGGACGTTGTTGTGAGCGGCGAAACCGTCGGCGAGATCGAGCGCGGGATTCTCGTATTGGTCGGTGTCGAGCGCGGCGACGATGAAGCGCGCGCGGACCGGCTGCTCGAACGGTTGCTCGGATATCGCGTCTTTTCCGATAGCGAAGGTAAGATGAATTTGAGCGTGCGCAACGTGAGCGCGGGTTTGCTGCTGGTGCCGCAGTTCACGCTCGCGGCCGACACCCGGAAAGGCACGCGCGCGAGCTTCACGCCTGCCGCCGATCCCGATACCGGCAAACGGCTTTTCGAATATCTTGTTGCCGCGGCGCGGCGGGCGCATCTCATCGTCGCCACGGGGGTGTTCGGTGCGGATATGCGAGTGACGCTCACCAACGACGGTCCGGTAACCTTCTGGATCACTGCCTGAGGGGCGGACCGGGCGACGGGAGCACACCAGCGGCGCATGGGTGGGCCGTTCTAGCAGGATGTTGAAAAAGTCCCTCGCTGACCTTTTCAACTCGCTTCGGCGCGGCGCCTGTGCCCGTCCCTTTGTCTCTTCGCATTTCTGCTTTGCCGAAAAGTCCGGGGCGTGCGTCCCTGCACGCCCGTTCGGCGCTTTGCGCCTCTCCCCTGTACCCGCACCGCCGTCCGATGAAAAACGAGTTTTTCATCAGCCTGTTAGGCGACTGCGAGGCGATCCCTGTTCGCCCCGGGCCCCTGGGCCATGTGCGGCAATAACCGAAATTCTTCCAAAGAATGACGGGGTTGGGCATGAGGTTTGCAGTTATTTGGCTTACCTGTTTATTTTAGGAAACCCGGCGCATGGAACCCTTTGCATCGCCCGCAGTGCCGCCCGCTTCCGTGGATACTGCCCCGGCGCCGCGACCGCGGGTATTGGTCGTTGACGACTCGCGCGTCATCCGCCAGGCGATCAAGAAAATCCTGGATAAAGACTTCGACGTCGTGCTCGCCGAGTCCGGTGACGTAGCGTGGAGCCTGCTCTCGCAGGCGCAGCAGTTCCAGATGTTGGTGACGGATATCGAGATGCCGGGGATGGATGGCTATGAGCTGATCTGCCGTGTCCGCGGTTCCGATGTAGCGCACCTCAAAAGTCTTCCCATTCTCACTATCACCGGCGCCGACGACGAGCAGACCAAGGAACGCGCCTTCGCCTGCGGCGCGACCGATTTCATCATCAAGCCGGTCGACGCCATCCAGCTCAAGGCGCGCGCGCAGTCATACGTGCGGCTCGATAAATCGGCGCGCGATCTGGCCGAACGCGCGACCCAACTCGAGGAACAGGCGATCGCGGATCCGTTAACCGGTCTGCGCAGCCGGCGCTATTTTCTTCAGCGCGGCGAGCAGGACGTCGCTTACTGTTTACGCCATGAACGCGACATCACCGTGATCCGGCTCGGCATAGATCGTTATAAGGAGGTTTACCGCAAACATGGAGATGACGTCGGCGACAAGATACTG
>JBGPGJ010000268.1:0-3774 GCA_041483795.1 Sulfurifustaceae bacterium | reverse complement strand
TCCGCCGGATAGAGCGAGATGATCTGCGCGCCTTTCGGCGTCAGAATCACTTCCTCCTCGATGCGCGCCGCCGAAATACCGTCGGTCGCCGGGCAATAGGTCTCGACCGCGAACACCATGCCGACCTTGAGCTCGATCGGCTCCTTGAACGAAGTGAGCCGCGAGATCAGCGGTCGCTCGTGCAGTCCGAGGCCGAGGCCGTGACAGAAGTTCAGACCGAACGCTTCCATTTCACTGGCAAAGCCGATCTCCTTCGCCTCGGGAAACGCGCGTGCGATCTTGTCGCTGGTCACGCCGGGGCGCAGCAGGTCTATGGCGCGGTCCATCCATTCGCGCGCCTTTCTGTACGCCGTGCGCTGTGGCGCCGTGGCGCGGCCAACGCTGAAGGTGCGGTAATAACAAGTGCGGTAGCCCATAAACGACTGGATGACGTCGAAGAAGGCCTGGTCGCCGGGCCGGATCAGCCGATCGGTGAAGTTGTGCGGGTGCGGCGAGCAGCGCTCGCCCGAAATGGAGTTGATCGCCTCGACGCAATCGGAGCCCATCTCGTACAGCCGCGCGGTCGCGAGCGCGACGATCTGCGATTCTTTTACTCCCGGTTTGAGCGCCTCCGCGATGTCCTGGTACACACCGTCCACCATGGCCGAGGCCATGTTAAGCAGCGTCAGCTCGTCGATGTTCTTGACCTCGCGCGCCTGCAGCATCACCTGCTGGCCGTCGCGCACCTCGATACCGAGCTTCTGCAGCTCGAAGAGCATCGGCGGCTCGACCACGTCCAGACCGAGCGGCATGTCGCCCACGCCTTCGGCATCCAGGATCGCCTTAATCTCCTTGGCCGCATCGCGGAACAGCTTGATGTCTCCGCCCACCGCGCCGCGCAGGCCGAGCAGTCCGGCGCGGCAGTGATCGTGGTGCAGCCAGGGCGCGTGCAAACGATGGTGCTTGGCAGCGGAGCCGAAGTCCCAAATGTACGGATCGCCGTTGCCGGTGAGAAGCGAATAGCGCGTAAGTTTGTCGCGCGCCCACTCGCCGATCACCGTGCTGGTCGTGTAGCGGATGTTGTGCTGGTCGAAACTGAGCAGGGCGCCCATCCCGGAATTCGCGAGCGCAGCGCGCACCCGCGCGAGGCGATAGTCGTGCAGCCGCCTGAAATTGATGCGCTCCTCGAAGTCCACCTGGGTGTGGCCCGGCGCTCCGATTGGCCGGCTCCAGTTATGGTGCGGATTGATGTCGTCCGGACGAATGATCTTCGGTTCCGGCGTTTTATTCTTGGCCATTCAGATTCCTTTGCGGTACGAAGACGAGTCGAACAATCGGCGTTACGTTACGCCAAATCCGCGCGCCAGTCGTGTGTCTCCAGGATTTGCTTCACTCGACGCAGGAAAGCGGCCGAGTAAGCGCCGTCGAAGGCGCGATGGTCGAAACTTTGCGCCAATACCCCGATCGGTCGGATGGCGACGACATCGCCACCCGTCCCCTCTACCACCACCGGCTTTTTGTGCACGCCATCTATCGAAAGGATGGCGACTTGCGGCTGATGGATGATGGGCGCGGTGATGAGCGTGCCGAACGGCCCGGAGTTGGACAGGGTGTAGGTCCCGCCCGTTACCTCATCCGGCTTGAGGGTGCCCTGCCGCGCCGCGGTCACCAAGCGATTAATTTCCAGAGCTAAGGCACGCAAATTCTTGCGATCGGCTTCGCGCGCCACCGGCACCACCAAGCCCTCGAAATTTAGATCCACAGCGATACCCAAGTGCACGCGTTTATGAACGATGAGCGCATCGTTGGCGAAACTCGCGTTCACGTATGGGAACTCGGCGATCGCCTGGGACACGGCGCGCGCAATGAACGGCAGATAAGTAAGCGAGAAACCCTCGCGCGTTTTCCACGCCGGACCCTTTTCCTTGCGCGCCTTTTCGACCGCGTCGAAATCCACTTCCACCGCTTGTAAGACATGCGGGCTGGTCGCCACCGAGCGCGTCACATGCGCGGCGGTCTGACGACGGATGTTGTTAAGCGACACTGTCGTATCGTCGGATTGCCCCGGGCGCTGCGCGGGTTTCGCTGCGGCGGGTGGCGCCGATGTCGCCGCGGTTACCGCCGGTTGCGCACCCTTGGTTTCGATAACCGCGAGCTTGGTGCCCACGGCCACGGCCACTCCCGTCTCGACCAAAATGGCGGCGAGCACACCCGAGACCGGCGAGGGGATTTCCGTCGTCACCTTTTCGGTTTCCACCTCGAACAAGGGTTCGTCGGCCTTAACCGTGTCGCCGACCTTCTTGTACCACGACGTGACGGTGCCTTCGGTGACCGTCTCGCCCAACTGCGGCATGATGATTTCCATTAGAATCTCTAAATAATTTTCAAAATACTATCTCTCACCGCAAAGGCGCGAAGTACGCAAAGAAGAACAAAAGAAATTTCTGGGAAAAACCTTTGCGCTCTTTGCGTCTTTGCGGTGAATAATCATTAAATCAGAAGTTTCCTAGTATCCATCGGCCGCTCTGGCTTTCGCCGCCATCGCCTTGCGGATTTCGGCAACAACGCGTTCCGCCGAGGGTACCACCGCGTCCTCGAGTTGGTCCGCCGCCGGCAACGGCTGGTGCGGCGTGGTGATGCGCACCACCGGCCGCTTGAGTGCGTGGAAGCACTCCTCCATGACGATTGAGGAAATTTCCGCACCCCAGCCGCAAAGTCTTGGATTCTCTTCGACTGTAAATAGATGCCCGGTGCGCACCACCTCGGCCAACAACGTTTTGGTGTCCAGCGGCACCAACGAGCGCAAATCAATCACGCCGGCCGCGATGCCGTGCTCCTGCTGCAGCGTCTGCGCCGCCAGCAGGGCGCGCGGCACCATGGCGGCCAGCGCGACGATGGTGATGTCGTTACCGCTGCGCAGTATCTTGGCCTTGCCCAGCTCTTCCACGTGTTCGCCGTCGGGCACTTCGCCCTTCATGGCGTAGAGAGACTTGTGCTCGAAAAACAGCACCGGGTCCGGATCGCGGATCGCGGCGGCGAGGAGTCCCTTGACGTCGGCCGGATTGGACGGCGCCACCACTTTCAGTCCGGGGATCGCCATGGCCCAGTTCTCCACGCTTTGCGAGTGCTGGGCGCCGAAGCGAGAGCCCGCGCCGTTGGCGGTGCGGATCACCAGCGGCATGCTGACCTGGCCGTTGGTCATGTAGCGCATCTTGGGAATTTCGTTCGCCGCGTAATCCCAGCAGCAGGCGAGAAAGTCCGAGAACATGATCTCGGCGATCGGGCGCAGGCCGGTCATGGCCGCGCCCATCGCGGCACCAAGAATGGCGAGCTCGGAGATCGGCGTGTCGCGCACGCGCCGCGGACCGAAGCGCTCCAACAGGCCCACGGTGGTCTTGAACACGCCACCTGCGGCAGCTACGTCCTCGCCGAAGAACACCACGCGCTCGTCGCGCTCCATTTCCTGAGCGATACCGGCGGCGACGGCATCGCGGTAACTCAATTGCGCCACGACGTGCCTCCGTTGGCCCACATTTCCGTAAATGCAATATCGATCGACGGCGTCGGGGATGTCTTCGATTCTTCGGTTGCGCGGTTCACCTTCTCCATCGCCTGCGCCTCGATGCCCGCGAGGATTGATTCGCTAACACCGCATTCGAGCAGCCGCTGGCGATAGAGCGGCACGGGATCCTTCTTCAACCACGATTCAAGCTCCTCTTTGGGCCGATATTTTGCCGGGTCGGCGCGCGAATGGCCGCTGTGGCGGTAGGTGAGACATTCGATCAGCGAGGGACC
>JBGPGJ010000267.1:0-3793 GCA_041483795.1 Sulfurifustaceae bacterium | reverse complement strand
CTTTTCGATGAGACCCAAGAAACGGCCAAGGCCTACGACGCCGTGTGCACGCCGGATTTCTTCGGCTACAACGCCGATCTTAAGCTCCAATACCGCGGCCGGCTCGACGAGTCGCGCAAGGACGCGGTGCCGAACGCGCGCCGCGATCTATTCGAGGCGATGAAGCAGGTGGCTCAAACCGGGCGCGGGCCGGAGGAGCAGATTCCCAGCATGGGCTGTTCGATCAAATGGAAGACTGGCCACATTTGAGTTCTCCATCTCCCTACTACCAGGGAAGTGCGCCCTGGACTTGCCCGCGGCGCGGGACGCATAGCGAGAAGGGACCGCCATTTTTTAAACATGCAGGTGTTTAAAAAATGAACAAAGCGAAAATGCGGTTTTGCTTTGCGTGGCTGCAAAAGTCCTAGACGGACTTTTGCAGCCACCTGCTAGAGCGACGGCTGCCTGAGGGCCTGACGGATCAGCTTCGCGCCCTCCTTCAGCAAGAACTCGCGGAATGCCTCCGCCGCGGGCGACAGGCGCTTGTTTTCCAGATGCACGACGTGCCACTGCCGTATCACCGGCAACCCGACGACGTCGAGCTTGACCAGCCGCCCGATGGACAGCTCCAAACCCACCGTATGCGCCGAGAGGAACGCGATGCCCATACTGGCCATGGTGGCCTGCTTGATGGTCTCGTTGCTGCTCATTTCCAGCATTCCCTTGACCGTCACGCCGTGAGCGGCGAAGAAACGCTCCATGGCGCCGCGCGTGCCGGAACCCGACTCGCGGATGAGGAACTCTTCGTCGGCAAGCTGCGCCGGGCGGATACGCCGCTTCTTCGCCAGTGGGTGCACCGGCGCGGCAACGATGATGTGCGGGTGCTTAGCAAAGGCCTGCGCCACCGCCGGCAATTCCTGCGGCGGCAGACCCATGATGGCGAGGTCCACCTCGTTCTCCTGCAACTGCCGCAGCACCATTTGGCGGTTGTGCACGCCCAGTTTCAGCTTGACCGCGGGGTGTCGCTGGCGGAACAGCGCGATCAGGCTTGGCGCGACGTACTTTGCCGTACTCACCACGGCAATGTTGAGCCGGCCGCCGCGCACACCCCTGAGGGCCGCCAATGCCTCATCCGCCTCGCGCAACTGCTGCGCGACAAGGCGCGCGCGCCGTGCCAGCTCGCCGCCGGCCTCGGTCAGGTAGACTTTCTTGCCGATCCGTTCGAATAGCGGCAGCCCGGCCGCCTCTTCAAGCTGCTTGATCTGCATTGACACCGCCGGCTGGGTCAGGTGCAGTTCCTCCGCCGCGCGCGAGAACGACAAGCGCCGGGCCACCGCCTCGAACACCCGAAGCTGGCGCAAAGTGACGTTTTTCAAGGGCACGCACCCCTTTGGAAAACCATAAGGGAACCTTATAGATTCAATAATATTTTGTAAATATCCCTTATCGTAGACCGGCGCTAGACTTGCTGCCCAAAGATCGAAACAGCAGACCGGAACAACTCGGAGAAAACGCGATGGACCAATCGAACCGCTACGCCAACCTGGCGCTGACGGAAGCCGACCTGATCGCCGGCGGCCGGCACGTGCTGTGCGCCTACATCATGAAGCCCAAGGCGGGCTACGGCTACCTAGCCACGGCCGCCCACTTCGCCGCCGAGTCCTCCACCGGCACCAACGTCGAAGTGGGCACCACCGATGACTTCACGCGCTCGGTTGACGCATTGGTCTACCAAATCGACGAGTCGAAGGAGCTGATGAAGATCGCCTACCCGATAGAGCTGTTCGACCGCAACATCACCGACGGCCGCGCCATGCTGGCCTCGTTCCTGACGCTCTCCATCGGCAACAACCAGGGCATGGGCGACGTGGAATACGGCAAGATGCACGACTTCTACATCCCGCCCAAGTTGTTGCAGCTCTTCGATGGGCCATCCAGCGGCATCCAAGACCTGTGGCGCGTGCTCGGCCGACCCATGGTAAACGGCGGCCTGGTCGTCGGGACCATCGTCAAACCCAAACTGGGCTTGCAGCCCAAGCCCTTTGCAGACGCCTGCCACGCCTTCTGGCTCGGCGGCGATTTCATCAAAAACGACGAGCCGCAGGGCAATCAGGTGTTCGCGCCGATGAAAGAGACCATCCCCGCGGTAGCCGACGCCATGCGCCGAGCGCAGGACGAGACCGGCGCGGCCAAACTGTTCTCGGCCAACATCACCGCCGACGACCCGTTCGAGATGATCGCCCGCGGCGAATACATCCTGGACACCTTCGCTAACTACGCCAGTCACGTGGCCTTCCTGGTGGATGGCTATGTCGCAGGCCCGACGGCGGTGACGCTGGCGCGGCGCTACTTCCCGAACCAGTTCCTTCACTATCACCGCGCCGGCCACGGCGCCGTCACCAGCCCGCAGACGAAACGCGGCTACACGGCCTTCGTGCTCTGCAAGATGGCGCGCCTGTCGGGCGCCTCGGGCATCCACACCGGCACCATGGGCTACGGCAAGATGGAAGGCGAAAAGGACGATCGCAACATCGCCTACATGATCGAGCGCGACTCGGCCAACGGTCCCTACTACCGGCAGGAATGGCTGGGCATGAAGCCGACCTGCCCGATTATCTCCGGCGGCATGAACGCACTGCGCATCCCCGGCTTCTTCAAGAACCTCGGCCACGGCAACGTGATCCTCACCGCGGGCGGCGGCGCCTACGGACACGTGGACGGCGCCGCGGCCGGCGCGAAATCGATGCGCCAGGCCTACGAATGCTGGAAGGCCGGCGCCAACCCGGTCGAGTACGCCAAGAGCCACCGCGAACTGGCCCGTGCCTTCGAGTCATTCCCGCACGATGCCGAAAAACTCTTCACCAACTATAAGCAAGCTCTCGGGATCAAGTGATTATGCAGGACGAACGCACGACGCTGACGCAGTTCATCATCGAGGCGCCGCGCCGCATCGCCGGCGCCCGCGGCGATTTCACGCGGTTGCTCAACAACATCGCCACCGTCGGCGCCATGAGTGCAAATGCAGTAGCCCGATACAGCCACTCGATCGTTACGCTGGTACTATGACGCCGAGAACAAGGCGGGAGCAGACCATGCCATCAGCGGAGGAAGCGATATGTCAGTGAAGCATCCCGTCGTCGCCATCACCGGCTCGTCCGGCGCCGGTACGAGCACGGTCACCGGCAGCTTCCAGCACATCTTCCGGCGCGAGGCGATCAAGGCCGCCACCATCGAGGGCGACAGTTATCATAAGTACGAGCGCGAGGAGATGAAGCGGCTTATCGACGAATCGGAGCAGGCCGGCAGCCGTCGCCACATGAGCCACTTCGGTCCCGAGGCCAATGACTTCGAGGAACTGGAATCGCTCTTCCGCGGCTACGGCGCGACCGGCAGGGGGCGTCGGCGCCACTACCTTCACAACGAGGAAGAGGCCGAGCCCCGGGGCCAGAAGCCGGGCACGTTTACATCCTGGGAGCCGCTGCCCGAGGGTACCGATTGCCTGTTCTACGAGGGCCTGCATGGCGGCGTGACGACCGAGACGGTAGACGTCGCCCGTCACACGGACCTTCTGGTCGGCGTCGTGCCGAGCGTGAACCTGGAGTGGATCCAGAAAATTCACCGCGACACCAAGACGCGCGGCTATTCGCTCGAGGCGGTCACCAACACCATCCTGCGCCGCATGCACGACTACGTGCATTACATCACGCCGCAGTTCTCGCGCACCCACATCAACTTCCAGCGCGTGCCGGTGGTGGACACGTCGAACCCGTTCATCGCGCGCGACATCCCCACGCTCGACGAGTCCTTCGTGGTG
>JBGPGJ010000266.1:0-3798 GCA_041483795.1 Sulfurifustaceae bacterium | reverse complement strand
GCAGCGTATTTGAAATGTGGCGAGTGCCGAATCCGGCCCTGCGGTGGATTGTTGGCGGCGCACTCGTTTCCCTGGCCGCGGTACTTTATGTACCGGCCCTGCGCGAGCTGTTCCGCTTCAGTGTACTGCATCCCGGCGACCTGCTTCTCTGCTTTGCCGCCGGCGCTTTCAGCGTCGCGTGGTTTGAGTGGCTTAAACACCGCATGCCGCTCGCGCGCGCGGTCGGGTTACAATAGAGTCTTCCAATTGTCGCCCATCGAGCTATGCCTCACGATCCACTGTACAACGTCAACGTCGCAGCGCAGGAACTGCTGCCGACGCCGGAGGAAATAACCTCCGCCCTGCCGCTCACCGACAAAGCCGAACAGACTGTGCTGCAAGGCCGCGGGAGCGTGCGCCGCATTCTCGACCGGAAGGATCATCGCCTGTTCGTCGTGGTTGGACCGTGTTCGATCCATAACATCAAAGCTGCGCACGAGTACGCCGACAAGCTCAAGCGTCTCGCCGACGAAGTGGCCGACACGCTCTTCATCATCATGCGCGTCTATTTCGAGAAGCCGCGCACTACCGTCGGCTGGAAAGGGTTGATCAACGATCCGTTCATGGACGACTCGTTTCACATCGAGAAGGGCTTGCACCTCGCGCGCGAGTTGTTGCTGCACCTGGCCGAGATAGGGCTGCCAGCCGCGACCGAAGCGCTCGATCCGATCACGCCGCAGTACATTGGCGATCTTATTACCTGGACCGCGATCGGCGCACGCACTACCGAATCCCAAACGCACCGTGAACTCGCAAGCGGACTGTCCACGCCGCTCGGTTTCAAGAACGGCACCGACGGCAATCTCGGCATCGCCGTCAACGCGCTGCATTCGGCGTCGCAACCGCATCATTTCCTCGGCATCAACCAAGAGGGTCAGTGTGCAGTCATTCGCACCCGCGGCAACCGCTACGGCCACATCGTGCTGCGCGGCGGCAACGACCGCCCGAACTACGGTTCGGTTTCCATCGCTATGGCCGAAAAAGAACTGGCTGCCGCCAAGTTACCGCTCAACATCGTGGTAGACTGCTCGCACGGCAACTCCAACAAAGACCCGGCGCTGCAACCGCTCGTGGCCGACAACTGCATGAACCAAATCCTCGAAGGCAACCGCTCGATCGTGGGATTAATGCTGGAAAGCAATCTCAACTGGGGCAATCAGAAAATCCCCGAGGACCTATCGCAGCTCAAGTACGGCGTCTCCGTGACCGACGCCTGCATGGATTGGGCGACAACCGAAAAGCTACTGCGTTCCGCGCACGAAAAGCTCAAGGACGTTTTGCCCAAGCGTAAACCGCCTGAACAGCACATCGCCGGAAATCGGAAACAGCGGACGGGTTAACTTCGGAGCCGTGCTACCCCAAGAAATGATATCTTCTCGAAGTAAAGGAACCCATTTTTTCGCTCCTTGGGAATCTCTGATTTATTATTGTTCACCGCAAAGACGCAAAGGTGAGGTGGAGTATTCGAGAATGTTCAGCGAACATTCGCGCCACCGAACGGGTGCAACCGATTTTGTTGCACCTTGGGCCGCAACGTAAAAAACCTTCGCGCTCTTTGCGCCTTTGCGGTGAGAACTAGTATTTTTGGGAATTAATCAGGAGTCCCCTAAATGATCCGGCCAAACGGATTATTTAAGATATTGAATTTAAGTTACGCCTCTTAACATGTGAAACATGATTGGTCACGACGTTTCCCCTAACAGAAAGCGCGCCCGTATCGCTGGCGCGGAAAACATGCGGAGCATTCGCGCCTCGTTATCCTTATTGTTCGATCGAGACAGGATTCGATTCCCGTGGGCCGTTCCTTTACACTTTTACGCACAACAGCCCGCCGGGCGCGGTTTCTGCGGCAGTTTCCGACGCTTTCGCGGAATCAGGAATGGTTTGGGGAAATTTTGAATGCAGCAATTGCCGGGAGCCACGATGACAGACAAAAACAGCCTGTTCGGGCAGCTCGTCGCCGCCAACCGCATTCTCGCGCGCGAGGACGTCGTGGACGCGTACGGGCACGTGAGCGTGCGCCACCCTGAGAATCCTTCCCATTACGTGATGTCGCGTTCGCGCAGCCCGGCGCTGGTCGAGCTGGATGACCTGATGGAATTCGACCTGGAGGGAAAGGCGGTTGACCTGCGCGGGCGCACGCCCTACGGCGAGCGCATGATCCATGGCGCGATCTACGAGGCCCGGCCGGAAATCAACGCGGTCGTGCACAATCACTCCTACGCAGTCATACCCTTCAGCCTCACCGGCGCGAAGCTCCGCCCGGTCGTGCACGTGGCGTCGATCATCGGCACGGACGTGCCGGTCTGGGACATCCGCGACAAGTTCGGCGATACCGACATGCTGGTGCGGACCATGGAGCAGGGGCGCGACTTGGCGCGCGCAACCGGCCCGTGCAACTGCGCGCTGATGCGCGGTCACGGCGCGGTCATCGCGGGCAAGACGCTTCAAGAAGCGGTGATGACGGCGATCTACCTGCAGGTCAATGCCAAGATCCAGGCCGAGGCGATGCGCTTGGGCGAGCCGAAGGCGCTGACGCCCGGTGAAGTCAAGCGCACCACCGAGACCCAGTTCTCGCCGCTCTCGATGGATCGCGCCTGGGAATACTTCTGCACGCGCGCCGGCGTCGATCCGGGGTGAAAGGTGACGGCTTTCGTTTTGGCTTATTGTTCTGAACTCGTTGGATAGACCGTCGCTACGGGTCGGCTTAAACTTCATCCGGCGCAATATCACTCCGCCAACTTCGGTAGAAACGACACATCCATGGTGTAGCGCTTCGGGTTCTTGCGGTCCATGTACACGGTGAGCTGCTTGGTGCTGATGTGCGCCGTTGGGTCGAACCACAGGTTTTGGCTGTGGAACAGATGCAGCTCGTTGGTGCTCGGGTTTTTCCATTGCGCGACGATGCGCCACGGGTTGCGCCCGTTGACCGCAATAGCGGTGTTGCGCTCGACGCTTTGGTAGTCGGCTTGTACCGGAGTGCTGTGGCGCCGCAGGTCTTCGGCGCGCGCGGCGAGGTACCGACGTCCATACAAAATCCCACCGCCGATCAAAAAGAAAATGCTACCTAGACCGCCTAAGATGACCGGTCCGCCCCAAAGTGCGAAGAACGAACGAATTCTCGCGTCGCTCGGTTCCGACTCGTCGTACAACACCCCGACCGACTCGCCCACGCTGTAACTCGGAGGACTACTGCCGGAAGAACTTCGAAACGTCCGTTCCTGACCTGACTTCGTCTTGAATTTGACGACCGGATAATAGGTCGTTGAGTTGCTGGATCGCGATTGCTCGAGATCGATAACCTTTCCCGGAGCGGCCCCCGCGCGGTCTACAAAAGCCTGCGTTCTGCTCGCCCAGTATCCGGCGCCGGCGAGCATCCCCAGTCCGATAGCGAGAAAGATATAGACAATGCGCGTTATCGTCTTTCCCACGATTCCCTCCGTCAAATATTTTCCCGCTCAATTAAGCGTTGAAAGCGAGGGAGCGTGCTTCTTGCCGCCCGACCCCAACCGCCCACTGGCAGATTGAGTGATTCCGATTCGGGTCGCCACATCCGCTTGGGTAAGGCCTGACTCGGCCCGCGCCCGCCGCCAAGGACATCCCGGCTCTGCGGGGCCCCTGAGCGTGGAAGACGCGGTTAATTCGCCGTCGCTCTGCTAGGCCCTGGACGCGCGGATTTCGTCCGTGATCCGCAGCTCGTTCTTCACCGTCACAACGCCGGGGACCGATGCGACCACGCGGTTGACGCTTTTTAACTCT
>JBGPGJ010000265.1:0-3800 GCA_041483795.1 Sulfurifustaceae bacterium | reverse complement strand
TGGCCGACGTGGTGAAGGCGCGACGCGCCGGTTTGGGCGCGGTGGCGATCGCCAAGACGCCTCCGACTATTGCCGCAGGCGCGCGTGCCCAAAACGCGCAAGAACCGACGCAGGCGATCGATCCGATCTGCGGCATGGCGGTGGTGACGGCGGGCGCCGAGCACCGCAGCCTGTATGCCGGGCAGACTTATTATTTTTGCTGCGCGCATTGCCGGCACACATTCGAGAAGGATCCGCGCAAGTATGCGCAGGCGCGGGCAACATGAGCCAAATTTGCGGAATTCTGCTGGCGGCGGGCGAGTCGCGGCGCATGGGAGCGGTCAACAAGCTGGCGCTGCCGATCGGCGGGCTGCCGTTGCTGCGGCGCAGCGCGCTGACCCTGCTCGCATCGCGGCTCCAGAAGTTGGTGGTAGTGCTCGGTCACGAGGCCGACGTAGCCCGGCGGCTGATCGAGGATCTCGAATTGAAAATCGTCTACAACGAACGCTACGCAGAAGGACAGATGAGTTCGGTCCACTGTGGGCTGGATGCCCTCTCGAGTTCCTGTGACGGGATCATGATCTGCCTATCGGATCAACCGTTGCTTACCCCGGAGGACGTCAACGCATTGATTGCCGCCTTCGGCAGCCGCAAACGCGGCTCCATCCTGGTGCCCACCCACCACGGCCGGCGCGGCAATCCGATCGTGCTGGCCAACGAGCATCGCGAAACGATCTTGAGCGGCGGGCGCGACCTGGGCTGTAAGCGCCTGATCGAGCGTAACCCGGAGTTGGTCGCGACAGTGGAGATGGACACCGAGCACGTGGTGTTCGATCTCGATACGCCGGAAGACTACGTGGAGTTGCAGCGCCGGTTTGGCCCGCTACGCGAGCAGCGGGCGGTTTCAGGATGAGCGCGTACCGGAAGGTGAATTTATGAGTAAAGAATTCCTAGACATATTGATGGAGCTGCGTGCCCTGGGGCACCCCTACGCCGTTGCGACGGTTATCGAGACGCTAGGTTCGGTGTCGGCCAAGACCGGAGCGAAAGCCGTGATCGATCGGGACGGGCGCGTGGTTGCCGGTTGGGTCGGCGGAGGTTGCGCCGAATCCAGTACCTGCAGCGCCGCGTTGCAATGCATGGAGCACGGCGAGACGACGGTGATCGACATCGATCTTAACGACGAGGTGCTGGGTGCAGGCATGCCATGCGGCGGCAGCATGCGCGTCTACGTGGAACCGGTAATGCCGAAGCCCACCCTGTGGATTATGGGCCACGGCCGGGTCGCCGAATGTCTGTGCGTGCTGGGCGACCTGATAGGCCTCAAGGTGGCGGTTAACGATCCGATGGCGGATCGCGCGCATTATCCCGCCGCCTCGCAGTTGATCGCCGACGATATTGACTATGAACAGCTGCAGCCGTTGCCCGGCGACTTTGTGGTCATCGCCACGCAACATAAGGGCGACCATGAATCCATGCGGCGGGCGCTGAACTCCAAGGCCGGTTATATCGCGCTGGTTGCCAGCCGCAAGCGCTCGCGCCTGGTCCTGGGTTACCTGCGCCAAGAAGGGTTCAGCGACGCGGAATTGGAGCGGGTCATGGCGCCTTCAGGTTTGGATCTCGGCGCGCGTACGCCGGAGGAAATTGCGCTGTGTGTAATTAGCGAGATCGTGATGTGCCGGCGCGGCGGCACGGGGTTGCGCATGCGCGACAAGCTGCAACGGGAAGGCGGGCAGGTTAAGGCCGTGGGGCAATAAATTATGCAGAGGGCTGCACACAACGAACGCAGTCCAGTGATGCTGGACGTGGACGCTGTGCGCTCGCAGTTCCCGCTACTGAACGAACGGGTCGGCGGAAGTTCGCTGTGCTATCTGGACAACGCCGCCACCAGCCACAAGCCGCTGTCGGTGCTCGATGCGATGGACGACTGCTATCGCCACCACTACGGGCCGATTCATCGTGGCCTGTATGCGCTGGCCGAAGATGCCTCGGCGCGATATGAGGCGGCCCGGGCGAGCGTGGCTCGATTTGTCGGCGCGCCGTCGGCGGATCAGTTGGTCTTCACCCGTTCCGCCACGGAAGCGATCAATCTAGTGGCCGCGGGATGGGCGCAGCCGCGTCTGCAGCCGGAAGATACGGTGTGGGTCTCGCGCCTGGAGCATCACTCCAACTTTTTACCGTGGCAGCGGGTATGTCAGCGCACGGGCGCGCGCCTGCGCATCATCGAGCTCAAGTCCGACGGCAGCCTCGATTTTGAGAATTCCGCCGATCTGTACGGTCCGCGTACCCGGCTCATTGCGCTGAGCCACGTGTCGAACGTGCTCGGCGTCGTCAACCCGATCCGCGAGGTGGCCGAGAATGCCCGGTTGCGCGGTATTCCGGTGTTGGTGGATGCGGCGCAATCCGTTGCGCATCTGCCGGTGGATGTGGTTGCGCTGGGTTGTGACTTCCTGGCGTTCTCTGCCCACAAGATATTAGGTCCTACGGGTATCGGCGCGCTGTACGCCAAGAGCGAACATCTAAAAGACATGGAGCCGTTGCTGGTTGGCGGCGGCATGGTTGACGAAGTCGGCGAATCGCACAGCAGCTGGGCGCCGTCACCGGGAAAATTCGAGGCAGGCTCCCCGAACCTCGCCGGCGCCGTCGGGTTCGCCGCCGCGGTCGATTATCTTACCGGCATCGGAATGGATCGCGTGCATGCCCATGTGCGGGACCTGACCCGACAGGCGCTGCGGGGACTTGCGGCGATTCCGGACTTGCAGATCTATGGGCCCGCGGATACCACGAGGCGTGCCGGTATCGTCGCGTTC
Organism: Sulfurifustaceae bacterium; assembly: GCA_041483795.1. Classification (GTDB taxonomy): domain Bacteria; phylum Pseudomonadota; class Gammaproteobacteria; order Acidiferrobacterales; family Sulfurifustaceae; genus JAHFQD01. The sequence goes on along the minus strand of JBGPGJ010000265.1, from coordinate 1,011 downwards.
AATTTGCCGAGCGTACACGCACACGATGTGGCGCAACTGCTGGCGGAACGCAATGTGGCGATCCGCGCCGGGCATCACTGCTGTCAGCCATTGATGCAGTTTCTGGGAGTACCGGCCACCGTGCGCGCGAGCTTTGCCTCGTATAATCGGCCCGACGACGTCGAGAAACTCATCGACGCCGTTCAATGGGCGCGCCGGGTGTTCGCTTGAATCGGGGCTAAGGCGGTGGACGCACCGAACCTGTACCAAGGCGTATTGAAAGACCATTATCGCAGCCCGCGCAACCGCGGGGATCTGCACGACGCCGATGTGGTACGACGCGGGAGCAATCCGCGTTGCGGCGATGACGTGGAGGTGGGGGTTTACTTCCAGGGCGACATTCTTCGGCAGGTGCGATTCCGCGGGCGCGGTTGCTCGGTATGCATCGCATCGGCTTCGTTGATGACCGAGGTCGTGGCCGGGAGAAGCCGCGGCGCGGCGCACCAATTGGCACAAGAAATGAAGCGTTGGTTCAGTTCCGGAGACGGCGAACGCGTGCCGGATCCGCCCGAGTCTCTGCGCTCGTTGTCGGCGGTGCGGGACTATCCGGTCCGGCGCCGATGCGTGCTGCTCGCCTGGGAGGCGCTCGATGATGCCCTTGGCGTCGAGTGACGGCCCACGTCTCGATCGGCGCGGCCCGGGATTTTGCGGGGCGCTCGTCATCGGGCAAGTTGTTTTTCTAGCTTATCTTTTGCGCTTGAGCGTCACGGCGTCGGTTTTATTTGCGCTGCTCGCGGGACTTCCTCTAGCCCTGGCGTGTTACAGCGTGCTTGCGCGCGCGCACGACAAGCGTTGGTTACATTTAACGGTAGTGATGTTTGCCGCCGGAGGTTTTGGCATGCTACTCGGTTGCGTGGTTGATTTCGGTCCACCGGGTCTGAGCGGACTACTGGGAATGTGTCGGATCTGGTCAACCGATGCATTCTGGCCCACCCCGGAGCAACTGTGGCTCAAAGTCAGTCTGATGCCGTG
>JBGPGJ010000264.1:0-3811 GCA_041483795.1 Sulfurifustaceae bacterium | reverse complement strand
CGCGCGTCTCGGAAACGGCCTGCCCGCCATCGAGCAGGGCGGTGGCATCGGGTGAAAGCCGCAACTGGTTTTGGAACACGGCGTCGATCGTTCCAAGCTCTTGCTTGAGCCGGATATACGTATCCCGATCGATGACCACCCCGACGCTATCGCTACCGTCGTGCAGCGGAATTACCCAGCTCCAGCCTGAACCGTCGGTCAGCGACTCGGCGTGGATAGCCCCGGCGCGCGCTCCGTTCACCCGCTTGGTGTTGCGCCAGTACTGTCCCAGCGCAACATTCAGCAAATTCTCTTGCAGCACCCGGTTATTCAGGTATCGGGTTGCCATCAGGCCTTGAAGGCCGGAGGCGTCGATCACATAATCGAAACTGATCCTTCCATTCTCGTTGCTGCTGTACGCCTTCCACGTTGCGGCTACCGGTCGCTTCCCGCTGAATTCGACCTCCGCGACCCGGCATTGATCGAAAGCTCGCGCCCCGACCTCACGGGCATGATCGAACAGCAGCTGGTCGAATTCCGAGCGGATGACCTGGTAAGAATGCTTGAAGCGGTGATGGGTAAAATCGAGGTACCCTGCGGGAACGTCCTGTTTGAGCTTAAAGATGCCGCCCGGCTTTTTCATGAACCCGTGTCGCCGAACTTTCTCCCCAGCCCCGACGAACTCGAGGAAAGGAATGGCGGAGAGCAGGAGCGACTCACCGATGTGATAGCGCGGGTGCTTTTCCTTCTCGAGCAGCGTGACGTTGACGCCCTCCCGAGCCAATAGCGCGGCGGCCATCGAACCCGCCGGTCCTCCCCCGATGATCAGCACCGTCGTCCTGTCGGGTATGCGCTGTGAAAAATGCGACATCGGAACAATCTCTCGTGCAGAGCGATCCCGTGCCCTGCTCTCGTTTCTCGGCGACGTGCCGGTTTACCTGTAACCGTATGGGCACGTCATGGCATTGTCAACACTCAACAACAAACCCATAACGCGGGCTCAGGCTGTACAACACAACGTCGGCCCATGATGCGCTATCGTGGGCGGAGTGAATGTCGGATAGGCAGTACCCAAGAGTCGGTGCGCCGAATCGATGTCGGAACTTGCGTTGCTCCTGCGTTTCGCTGCGGTTGTAGCGCTGTGGCTCGATAGCCGTCGGAAACCGAATCCCGCTCACCTACGTGCCGCTGCCACCCACCGCTTCGGGGGGCGGCCAAGACCCTTTTATGCGTTGACGACCGAATGGCGGCGAATTTGGTTGGCGGCTATTGAGCAGAAGGCAAAAATCCCAAAAAAAACGCGCGTGGAAGAACGGATGAGAGAAACCATATTCAGGAGCGTCAGTCTCCAGGGTGAATTTCTCGCCGTTTGCTTGAGTCTCATCGTGCTCCTCGCCGGCTGCGGCCATGTTCCCGTTGCGGCGGCGCTCTGGCAGAAATTGCAGATAATCATCATTGTCCGATAAAGAAATAAGCGGCACCTGATGTGACCGGCTCTTTTTGTATCGGTTTATTGTCCATCATGCTCCAAGGACGTACATAAGCCGCGTAAATGCGCCTCTCGGTCGCCATCGGCATGGCATGGATCGTGCGATGCGGGTTGCGGTCGGCGCGGTTCCCGTCGGGTTAGTCGATCGTGACGCCGGCTTCCTTGATCAGCCGTCCATACTTTGACAGCTGCGCGCGCGTCGCGACACCGAGTTCCTCGGAAGACGAGCCGCGTACGGTGAGGCCTTGAGCGTTCAGCTTTTCGCGCACGTCGGGATCCGCCAGTGCTTTCAGGACCTCCGCATTCAGCCGTGCGATGAGTTCTTTCGGCGTTCCCGCCGGCGCCATGATTGCGAACCACGAGTTGAACTCGAAGCCCGGCAAGCCGGACTCCGATACCGTAGGCGCATCGGGGAATTGCGCCATGCGGCTGCGCGTCGTGACCCCCAACAGCTTCATCTTGCCGCCGCGAACAAGCGAGTTTACGGTTGACAGCCCCTGGAATGCCACCGGCACTTCCCCGGCCGCAACACCCATCGCCGCCTGCGTCGCGCCCTTATAGGGCACGTGCGTGAGCGACACGCCCGCAGTTGAAGCGAACAGTGCCATGGCGATGTGTTGCGGACTGCCGTTGCCTCCCGAGCCGTAATCGATCTTGCCCGGCTTTGCCTTTGCCGCCGCTATTAGTTCGGCGGCGCTCTTGAACGGCGCATCGTTGCCGGCTACCAGCCCCCATTCCACGGTTGCGACCAGCGAGACCGGCTCGAAGTCCTTGAGGATGTCCCAGGACATCTTCGCGTGCAGGTTCGGCAACATGGTCATAATGCTGTCGTTGAAGCCACCGATGGTGTATCCGTCCGGCGCCGCTCTTGCAACGTGTTCAGCGCCGATCAGGCCTGCGGCGCCAGGCTGGTTCTCAATGACGACCTGCTGTCCCATATTGATCGACATGCGCTGGGTTACGATCCGCGCGGCATTGTCCACGGCACTCCCGGCGGCGAGCGGGACGATCATCCGTATCGGCTTGTTCGGATAGCCGGACTGTGCGGACGCCACAAACGGGAACGCGGCGAGCATGAGCGCGATGAAGCGATGAGTGAATGACATAATGGCCCCTCCTTGTGGTTATGTGAGGTTCGCGATACCGAGTTCACCGGCAAGTTGATCGAGGCTGCGCAGCAACGCCGGCGCGAGCGGAATACCGTCGCGCGCATACGCGATGCGCTTCGCGTGGCTCTGCTCCCCCGGCAGCCAGATGCGTTCTACCCCGGGCATGCGCCGGCTGCCGCGCAGATCGCGCACCAGCGCATCGACACTACGCTTGAACACCTCGACATCGCCGAATGCGGCGATGTCAATCGCGACGATGGCCTGCCCGGTGTTCGTGGGGGTTGTCTGGTCTTGATTGAATTCGACGACGTCCTTGCCCATCGCGGCGCCGTTCAGCGTCCCGGCGAGCAGGCCGATGATGAGCGCAAGGCCGTAGCCTTTATAGCCGCCGATGGGCAGCAGGAAACCTTCTGCCGCGCGTTTGGGGTCGGTGATCGGACGCCCTTCGCGATCGATCATCCAGCCCTCGGGCATCATCTCGCCGCGCTGCAACTTGGCCTTCACCTTGCCGTAGGCGGCCACCGTCGTCGCCATGTCGAGCACGACCGGCGCTTCTTCTCCGGCGGGAATGGCGACGGCGATGGGATTGGTCGACAGCAACACATCGAGGCCGCCCCACGGCGGCAGGTGATTGGCGTTCCCGACCGCGAAGTACAGGCCGATCATGTCGTGCGCCAGCGGCATGCGTGCGTACAGTGACGCGGGCCCCGCGTGATTGCTCCACTGCGAGCCGACCCACGCAATGCCCGTCACGCGCGCTTTTTCGATCGCGAGCCTCGCGGCGCGCTCCATCACCAGATGCCCCATGCCGTTGTCGCCATGAAGCAGCGCCATGCCCGCACGCTCCTGCACCACGCGGATATTGGGACGCGGATTGACGCCACCGGCCTTGATGCGCTTCGCATAGGGCGGCAGCCGGATGATGCCGTGGCCGTCCGAACCCTGCAAATCGGCTTCGGCCATCAGCGACGCCATAATGAGGGCGTCATCGGCGGGCAAGCCAATCCGTTCCAAGGCGATGCAGATAAACGCGCGCAGGCGCTCGAATGGTACCCGTGTAAAGGATTCGCTCATCGTAACGGTTCGCAATCAAATCGAAGAAATAAGTTTAATCGCTTCACGATGGCCGCAGATTACGCGCCGGTGGCCACGCGCTCGCACCGGCGTCATGGTTCAGTTTCTCGAGAAACGCGAGCAGCGTAGAAAGTTGGCGCGAGGATCGTTGCCGCTCCTG
>JBGPGJ010000263.1:0-3817 GCA_041483795.1 Sulfurifustaceae bacterium | reverse complement strand
GTGCTTGTCTCGGGCCACTGGAGCGCGATCGCTAAGCTCGAACATCAACTCCCGGCGTTGGGAAAGCGACTCGATCTCACGATCGTGGTCCGGCCCACCGAGCCGCGCGCCGCGCGTGCGAACATGGTGCCGTATATGGTGGATGTGATCGCCATGGATCACGCCGGGATCGTGCACGATGTCGCCGAGTTTTTCGCCTCGCGCAACATCAACATCGAGGAAATGGGTACCTGGACCTACCCGGCGGCGCACACCGGCACGACCATGTTTTCGATGAACATGACGGTCAGTATTCCCTCGGATTTAAATATCGGGCGATTGCGGCAGGAATTTACCGAGTTCTGCGACTCGCTCAACCTCGACGCCACCCTCGAGCCCGCGCGCCACTAAAAACTCCATTATGGACTCTACGCTGAAAACAAAATTTATTCGCAACCTGCCAAAGAAGCTCCGAATTTAAGTAGAGTTTCGTCACTCCGGCGCAAGCCGGAGTCCAGTAAGTGATTGAATTGACACAACTGGCGGAATCGGCGGTTTCCTCGGGGTAGGTCCATATGCGGCGCTACGCGGCTTGCTTGTCGCCGAGGAGCGATGCCGCGTAAGCGGTAAGTTGCGGGAAGAAGGTGCGGAAGTCGCGCTCGAACCGCGCGTAGTGGCGCTCAAGCTCCTCCGCGGCGCCGTGTAGCGCCGCCGCGCGGGGATAGCGTTCGAGACGGCGCGCGATGCCGTTTACGGCCGCGTCGACGCCCGGTAATTCAGCGTAGGCGGTGAGCCAGTCATTTGCAACCATGCGCGGTGCGACGATTTGCAAACGCGGCGGGAGGATTGCGCGATTTGCGCGTAATACGTCGTAGACCTGTTGCGCAAACTGCGGCAACGGCACCGTACAGTAATCAGCCCAATAGCGCGCGAGGAAATGATCGTAAAACACGTCAATAAGTATGGGCGCGAAGCGCCGCCGCGCCCGGCTCACCAATGCGCGCGCCGCGTACGGAATCGGGTGCGCGTCGGTGAAGCGGTCTATCGTTCTGTGCAGCACAATTGCCTCGCGTACGGCTGGCGGGTATTCCGCGCCGACCGATCCTTTCACGAAGTCACCGAGCATTGCTCCCAGGATCGCCTCGGGCGAGTGATGCGAAAGAAAAACATGCGCGAGGAAATTCATATAACGCCAAATATCTGCACGGTTTTCGGCATCGGCGCGTCAATTGGGGCAAGTAACCAACGACAAAGGCGCACCGGGCAGCAGTGCCCGATGCGCCGCGACGGAGAATAACTGGTGCAGGACCGCCGTTGTTACTGGATGCTCAGCATCTTCATGGCCTTCGCCAGGGTGTCAATGGACTCCTGGTGTTTACCTTGTTTGTGCAGCGCCTCACCATCGCCGCGCAGCTTTTTAACCTCCGTGAGCTGTTCGGCGCTGAGTTTCGGTTTGGCGGCCATTGCCTGATCGATCTTCTTCATGTCCGCGGGGCAATGAAATGCAAACGCGCCCGTGGACGCGAATAACAGACAGGTTGCTACAGCGAGTACACGAAGTTCCATAGATTGCTCCTCAAAAAATGACGTAGTGGGATTCCAAAAGTACTGCAATGCAACAAACTACCCCGGGTAGGAGTTCTGCCCGGATAACGTTACTGTCGCTCGACTAAGGTGTCACAGAAGAAATGCGGTGGCAAGCCCGAAAAACCCTGTATTTCAAGGTAATGGGAATTAAGCGCTCGGTTCGCCGCGCCGGTCGTTCGATCAGCCGCGCTCATCAACTCGTTTGGGCGTTCCCGCGAAATACAGCCTCGAACGAGGCTTTCCGACAGGGTCCAGATATCGGCGTTAAAGTACCACCGGTTTGTCAGGCAATTCATTGGTCCGTATCCCGCCGCCTGGATAGTGGCGCGCGAGGTGGGCGCTTATGGCGCGGATGCCGCCGATGACACCCTGCTCGAAGCGCCCGGCACGGAAATGCGCCTCCATTTCGCGGCAGATACGTTCCCACTCGGCCGCGCCCGCGCGCGCGTGGATACCGCGATCGGCGACGATCTCGACGTTGCGGTCGGCGAGCAGCAAATAGATGAGCACGCCGTTATTGTGTTCGGTGTCCCATACGCGCAGTTGCGAGAATACTTCCAGCGCGCGGTCGCGCGCCGACTGGCCGCGCAGCAGCGCTACGGTGCGTAGAGCGGACTCCACGGCGAAACAGATCTGACCGGCATGATTTTTCTCGGACTCGCGGATCGCGTCCTGGATGCGTCGCAGCGCGTCCGCGGGAAATACGCGCCGAACCCACCACGGCGGTATGAAATAGTGTCGCACGACACGTTTAAGTTTCATCTCACCAACTCCCCGAGGCGCCGCCGCCACCCGAACTACCGCCTCCACCGCTAAAGCCGCCACCTCCTCCAGTCCAGCCTCCACCCCCGCTGCTCCATCCACCGCCGCTTGACCAGCCACCGTAACCGCTACGACCGATCGTGGAACAGGCAACGAGCACAAGCAGGGATACGACGAGCGCCGCGGGAATGGCAACGAGAAGACCCGCCATAATCCAGGCAATCACCCCGACCAAGCCGCCCGCGATCGAGGCACCAACGAGTCGCCCAAAGAGTGCGCGTAACACGCCGCCCATCACAAACACCCCGATGAAGAGCAAGGGGAGCAGATTATGGATGGTGGTCCACGACGGATCGCGTGCCTGCGGCGGCGGTAACGGTTCGCCGTCAATCAGCCGAATCAGGCGCGCGACGCCCGCTTGAATACCGCCGTAGTAATCGCCCTGACGAAAATAGGGAACGATATTCTCCTCTGTCACGCGCTTTGCGACCGCGTCGGGAATTGCTCCTTCAAGACCGTAGCCAACCTCGATATGAAGCGCGCGGTCGTCTTTGGCGACGACCAGTAGTGCGTCGTCGTCCACACCTTTACGCCCAAGCTTCCATGTTTCCTCGACTCGTACCGAGTACTGCTCGATCGTTTCTGGTGATGTCGTCGGCAGAATCAACACAGCAATCTGCGCACCCTTGCGTTTCTCGAACTCAGCGAGTTCCCGTTCAAGCGCATCGCGTTGTGTGGGCGTAAGCGTATTCGTAAGGTCGGTGACGCGCGCGGTAAGTCGCGGTACCGGCACGTCGGCGTAGGCAGGAGCGAGCGCAACGCACAGAATCATCGCCCAGCACCAAAGGCACGCGCGAGCGGTCGCGGCTACCGCGGAATGTGAGAACCGATCGTGCGCCATCACACGCGCTTTATTGGTAGCCCGCGCTCGTGGGAGAAGGGGCGGTGGAGGAGGTTCCGAAGTCCACGGTCGGCGGCTTGGCGAGTTCCTTCTCGTTCTCGACGGCGAAGCTCGGTTTGACCTTGAAGCCGAACAGCATCGCCGTCAGGTTACTCGGGAACTGACGCACCGTGACGTTGTACTCCTGTACTGCCTTGATGTAGCGGTTGCGCGCGACTGTTATGCGGTTCTCGGTGCCCTCAAGTTGCGCTTGAAGATCGCGGAAGCCGGTGTCGGCCTTGAGCTGCGGGTAATTTTCGGCGACGACGAGTAGCCGCGATAGCGCTGAACTCATCTCGCGCTGCGCCGCGGTGAACTTGGCGAACGCCTGTTCGTCGTTCAGCAATTCCGGCGTGGCCTGGATTGCGCCGACCCTGGCGCGCGCCTCGGTGACGCGGGTAAGCACCTCTTTCTCGTGCGCCGCATAACCCTTGACCACGTTAACCAGATTCGGCACCAGATCGGCACGGCGCTGATATTGATTCAGCACCTCGGCCCAGGCGGCCTTGATTGCTTCGTCGTTGCTCTGAAATGTGTTGTATCCGCAGC
>JBGPGJ010000262.1:0-3823 GCA_041483795.1 Sulfurifustaceae bacterium | reverse complement strand
TCGTGAAAATCCAACCGGTCAAGGATCTCGATATGACGCAATGCCGACTCAACCAGCGCATCAGGGTTGGGCTCGCCAGATTTCTTTTGCAAATCTTTCTCGAGCGAGCCCGCGTTCACGCCGATGCGCATCGGAATGCCTCGGTCACGTGCGGCTTGGACCACCGCGCGCACGCGATCTTCGCGCCCGATGTTGCCGGGATTGATGCGCAGGCAATCCACGCCGAGTTCCGCCACGCGCAGCGCGATCTTGTAATCGAAGTGGATGTCCGCCACCAGCGGAACGGATACCTGCGGCCTGATTTTTCCGAATGCCTCCGCCGCGTCCATCGTCGGCACCGACACCCGCACGATATCCGCGCCGACCGCCTCGAGCGCGCGGATTTGCGCCACCGTCGCCGCGACGTCGGTGGTCTCCGTGTTAGTCATGCTCTGGACGCTGATTGGCGCATCGCCGCCGACGAGAACCTTACCGACTTTGATTTGGCGGCTTGGGCGTCGCTTGATCGAGGCTTGGTAGTACATCAACGCGCTCCCGCCGTTTCACCGAGCGTGAAGCGCGCCACCTCGCCGCGCTTGTGACGGCTGACGTCGTACGGCTGACCGTTGAACTGCACGCGCACGCCGTCCACGTTACCAAGGAATACGGACAGCGGCGTTACCCCTTCGATCGCCACCGTCCGGCCGGCCGGAATCGTCTCATAGAGCAAACGGTTGCCATGCCCGTCACGCACATCCACCCAGGATTCAGACTGCGCTTGCAAAATTAATCGCGCGTGCGGGCCGGTGGGCGCGGACTGCGATGTTTGGGGAACAACGGGAGCAGGTGCCGCCGTAGGATTGTTTGATATCGTCGTCACCGCCGAGGGCGCAGGCTCCGGCGCCACGACCGGCGCTTTCGCCGGCGTGGCGCCACGCGCGACATCCGTCGTGGGAACGGTCGGCACAGCCAAAGTGAAAGAAGGTTCTCCCACATTCGTAATCGGCGCTGGAGCCTCGTCGGCAACCACCGATTCATCCGTCGTCGTTCGGTTGGGCAACTCACGTGTCGGGGCTGGCGCTGTCGGCCGTTCTTGCTCGCGCCACCATACGGCCGATAGACCCAGCACGATCGCGATGACGGCCACGGTTGCGAACTTGATCAACTGATGATCGCTGCGAATTTCCGCTTTGGGCATAAGCTTGCCCAAGTCCACGGGTTTGTTGGCGCTTACCAAGCGGTTATACGCCTCCACAACGGGTTCGGCCGGTAATCCCAACAGTTGTGCGTAACCGCGCAGATAACCTCGCACATACGTCGGCCCGGCGAGGTCGTCGTAGTCATCGGTCTCAAGCGCCACAATCTGGCGCGGCGAAAGATGCAGAATATGCGCCACATCTTCCGGTGCCAGTTTGAGATCGAGCCGCGCCTGCCGTAGTTGAGCGCCAGGCCCGACGGTGCGCGGAGCCACGACAGTTGTTTCAGCCTGAATGTCTGTCTGCGAATTCATCGTTGTTTCTTACTGCCGCCCTTACGGTCGACCTTGAGCTGGGCCGCTTCCGTCGAGTCGGGAAACTTGCCACGCAAACGCACCGCGTAGCTCGCCTCGGCGTCGCGATTGCCGAGCGAACTTTCGATCTTCGTCGCGAGCAGCAGCACCTCAGGCGTGTCCTTGTCGACCTCGAAGTAGCGTAGCATAAACGCACGCGCCGACACCGTGCGGCCGGCGTTATAACTGAGCTTGGCCATCTCAACCAGTGCGCGCGATTGTCTGGGATTGATTTCGAGCGCAGCACGGAAATATTTCTCAGCCACCGTCGGCGAAGGTTTACGCATCTGACACATACCCGCGTTGACGTTAGCCTCGGCCGGCGTCTTGTACAACGGATCGGCAAGCGCGCGCGTGAAGGCGCGTTCAGCATCATCGAACCGACCGCGTTCGCAGAGAAATACGCCGTAGTTATTCCACGCCTCGGAGTTCCCCTTTCCCTCATCGACCGCTTTGCGGAAATATTTCTCGGCCTCGACGTATTGTTTTAACTGCCATTGCAAGTACGCCATCATATTGTTCGTTTGCGCGCTGTCGGGGTTCAACTCGAGCGCCTGGTTGAGATTCTCCAGAGCGACATCCAATTGCCCACGTTGCATATAGCCCACACCGAGCTGGGTATACGTGTCGGCGAGTCTAAGCTTGCGTTCTTGTTCAGCCTGACGCTCGGCCGACGATGCACAGGCGGCCAACCACAGCGCTGTCAATAGCAGAGCGAGGGCACGCATCGTTTTCATACCGGACGAATCTCCGTCGTCAACCGCTGCCGCCGGCGCGTACGGTCTTCAACTCGACCTGCGAGCTGGCCGCAAGCAGCGTCAATATCGTCGCCACGCGTCTTGCGTGTAATCGTCGTCAGGCCCGCCGCCGTCAGCAGTTCGCGGAAGGCGTCAATGCGTTCTTGCGGCGAGCGCCGATAGCGCGTCTGCGGGAACGGATTGAAAGGAATCAGGTTGACTTTGGCGGGAACGCCCTCGAGCAGCCGCGCGAGCGCACCGGCATGGACAAGGCTGTCGTTTACGCCATCGAGCATGACGTACTCAAAAGTAACACGCCGACGCGGCTCGTCCGCGACATAGCGACAGCAAGCGTCGAGCAATTCCTTGATGGGATATTTTCGATTGAGCGGCACCAGTTCGTCTCGCAACTTGTCATCCGGCGCGTGCAGCGACACCGCGAGACTCACTGGACAAGATTCACGCAGCTTATCTATCAGCGGCACAATTCCGGCGGTTGAGAGTGTGATACGCCGCCAGGAGATTCCGTAGGCGAGATCGTCGCGCATCAAACGAATCGCAGCGATCACGTTGTCGAAGTTGAGCAGCGGCTCGCCCATACCCATCAACACGACGTTCGTAATTCGACGGCCGCCGCCTTCGGCGTCATCGAGCAGACGACTCGCCAGGAACAGCTGTCCGATGATCTCGGCGAGCGTGAGATTGCGGCTAAACCCTTGATGCCCGGTGGCGCAAAACGAACAAGCCAGCGTGCAACCGACTTGCGACGACACGCACAAGGTGCCCCGACCGGTCTCGGGAATGAACACGGTCTCGATACAGTTGCCGTCGGCAAGGCGAAACAGCCACTTGCGGGTTCCATCCGCGGCGAGCTGGTCGTTCGCCACCTCCGGCGCCACGACCGCGACCGACTCCCTAAGCCGCGTGCGCAGTTCTTTGGAAAGGTCGGTCATGGTATCGAAGTCGGTCACACCTCGTTGGTGCACCCACTGTAACATCTGGCGCGCGCGAAACGACTTCTCACCGAGGCCCATAAAAAATCCTTCGAGGGCCTCGCGATCGAAGTCGAGCAAATTGGCTGGGCCTGTTGTTTTCACCGTTCCCTCAACGAGTCCGTGGGCAGATTTCGCTGTCGCGGAAGAAAAAATCGATTTCAGTCCGCGCCGTCTCCGGAGCATCCGAACCGTGAACCGCATTCTCCTCGACATTAGAGGCGAGGTCGGCGCGGATCGTTCCCGGCGCGGCCTGCTTTGGGTCGGTCGCGCCCATGACTTCGCGGTTCTTGGCGATTGCATTCTCGCCTTCGAGCACCTGCATCAACACCGGACCCGAGGTCATGAATTTCACCAGGTCGTTATAGAACGGACGCGTCTTGTGCACGGCGTAGAAACCCTGCGCCTGCTCCCTGGTGAGATGGAGCATCCTTGCGGCCACGACGCGCAGACCTGCCTGCTCGAAGCGGCGGATGACTTCCCCGATCTTGTTCTTGGCAACCGCGTCGGGCTTAACAATAGATAAGGTGCGTTCAACCGCCATGTTTTCTCCGGTAGATCACGAG
>JBGPGJ010000261.1:0-3840 GCA_041483795.1 Sulfurifustaceae bacterium | reverse complement strand
GAAGTCGGACCGCCGCTTTTCTTTTCGCTGCTCATCATCACCGTGAGCTTCCTGCCGATATTCGCCTTGCAGGCACAGGAAGGCCGGCTGTTCGCGCCGCTCGCCTTCACCAAGACCTACGCCATGGCCGCGGCCGCCGGGCTGTCGGTGACGCTGGTGCCGGTGCTCATGGGCTATTTCATCCGCGGCCACATCCGCCCGGAGCACGAGAATCCGCTCAACCGCTGGCTGCTCAACGCCTACCGCCCGTTGCTCGACTGGGTGCTGACGAATCCGAAGCAGATTATTGCGGGCGCTATCGTGCTGATCGCGCTCGGTGCAATCCCGGTGCTGAAGGTCGGCACCGAGTTCATGCCGGACATGGACGAGGGCGATCTGCTCTACATGCCCACTACCCTGCCCGGGCTTTCTTCCGGCAAGGCGCAGCAGATATTGCAGCAAACCGACCGCTTGCTCATGACGCTTCCGGAGGTGAAGACGGTCTTCGGCAAGGCCGGTCGCGCCGAGTCCGCGACCGACCCGGCGCCGCTGTCCATGTTCGAGACCATGGTGCAGTTGAAGCCAAAATCCGAATGGCGCCCAGGCATGACCACGGAGAAACTCATTGCCGAGATGTACGAGCTCACGAAGTTCCCGGGGTTGTCCAACGTCATCGTGCCGCCGATCAAGACGCGCATCGACATGCTCACCACCGGCATCCGCACGCCGGTGGGCATCAAGGTCATGGGACCGTCGCTGGCGACCATCGAGACGGTCGGGCGCGAAATCGAGAATGTCATGCGCGCCGTTCCCGGCACCACGTCGGTGTACGCCGAGCGCCTGACTGGCGCGCGCTATGTGGACGTGAAGATCGACCGCAACCACGCCGCGCGTTTCGGGCTCAACATCATGGACATCCAGGACACGGTCGAGACCGCCGTCGGCGGCATGAACGTGGCCGAGACCATCGAGGGACGCGAGCGCTACCCGGTGAACCTGCGCTATCCGGCTGACCTGCGCGATTCGCTCGGGCGGCTGCGGAGCCTGCCCATCCCCACCATGAGTGGCGTACCGATTGCGCTTTCCGAGGTCGCGGACGTGCGCATTGCCGACGGCCCGGACATGATCCGCAGCGAAAACGCGCGCCTCTCCGGCTGGATCTACATCGACTTCCGCGACCGCGATATCGGTTCCTACGTCGCCGCGGCGCAGACGGCGGTGGCGGAGAAGGTGAAGCTGCCGCCCGGCTATACGATCGTCTGGTCGGGCCAGTATGAATACCTGCAACGCGCTATGGAGCGGCTGACCGTGGTCGTGCCGTTCACGCTCGTGATCATCCTGTTCCTGCTGTATCTGAACTTTCGCAACGGCATTGAGGTACTCATCATCGTCACTACCCTGCCGCTCGCACTCGTCGGCGGCTTCTGGCTGCTGTATCTGCTTGGTTACAACCTCTCGGTCGCGGTCACGGTCGGCTTTATCGCGCTCAGCGGCGTCGCCGCCGAGATTGGCGTGGTGATGCTCACCTACCTCGACCTGGCGCTGAAGCGCCGTATCGAGGCGCGCGCCGGGCGGCTCACGCGCGCGGACGTGCGCGAGGCGGTGATCGAGGGCGCGCTCCTGCGCGTCCGCCCCATCATCATGACCAACGCCGCCATCATTGCCGGGCTGTTGCCTATCCTCTGGAGCACCGGCACGGGTTCCGAGGCCATGCAACGCATCGCCGCCCCCATGGTGGGCGGCATGGTGAGTGTCGCCCTACTCACGCTCGCCGTGATCCCGGCGGCGTACCTGCTGTGGAAGCAACGCAGTGTCAGGACCTAAACAAACTCGGCGGCAACGCGATGGGTTTCCACCATCCCCGATGGGAGACGCTAACTGGAGAAGGCTTCGTGAAACAGCTTTTTTTAGATTAACCTCGCCGCGAGCGCTGTCGCCTCCAACCCAGCCTCGACGCGTATGGAAAAAATCAACGAAACAATTCGTCCAAGCAATAGATTTGCCGTTGCGGATGATCCGCGTCGAGAGTTGTCGGCGTTTACGCACAATTTGACGTACGTCAATGAATATTTCTGTTGTTCGGATTGATAATGTGTATGAATTTTGGCAGGGTCGAGCAGGTACGGAAATGAAAAGATTGACGCATGCGTTGCTAGGATTGCTGCTTGCGCTCGCTCCGGTGCAGGCTGGTTATGCACACTCCTGCCACGGGCCGGGCACTGCCGCGCCAGCCGTCACCGAGATCGTGCAGCAAGCGGGCGCCGACGACAGCCGGGACGTTGTTCCGTTCGGTGAGACTTGCGAGCAGAATGAGTGCGGCTGTGTTTATGGCGTTTCCTGTCTGCACCACTGTTCGACCACCACGAGTGCACTGAGCACGATTTGGGACGAACCTTCGTTCGAGCTTGGGGTCGGTGTCTGGCGCCCAGCTGCTTTCCGCTTCTATCTTGATTTCATTCTTCCCACCGACACACGACCTCCGCAAATCCCGGCCTGATTGACTCCAGCGCCGCTTGATGCGGCCTGGAGTTATCGCCGCCGCAAGCGGCACGAAGGCTCGTAAGGAGGTCGTTGTGAATACTTCACAGTTATTGCACCGAAGTTCGTCGCGGGCATGGCGTGAGCACGCGCCCAGATCAAGCTTCGCCGTCGTGCGACAGGAGGCATAGATGTACGGATTCAATGTCAGCGTAAGAGATAGCTTCGACGGCGCGGTCGCGCGCGTAATCGAGGCCCTGAAGACCGAGGGCTTCGGCGTGTTGACCGACATCGACGTGAAAAAGACGATGAAGGAGAAGCTCGGCGTCGAAGGCCGGCCGTACCGGATATTGGGCGCGTGCAACCCGGCGCTGGCGCACCGCGCGTTGTCCGCGGACCCCGACATCGGATTGCTGTTGCCGTGCAACGTCGTTGTGCGCGAGGAAGCGGACAGGACCGTGACAGTCGGCTTCATGGATCCGGTGGCGGTATTGAAACTCACGGACAACCCCGAGGTAGCGCGGCTCGCCACCGAAGTGCGTGCGCGCCTCGAACGCGTGCGCGACCGGCTTGCGTAGCGCACGATGGCACAGTCAACGATTGAAGCGTCAGGAGATCGACCATGAAAAAGATCCTATCCGCGGTCGCTATTGCATCGCTCACATGGGCAATGCCGACTTATGCCGTCGATGAACACCATCCCGAGCAACAAAAAGGCGCGCCCGCCCAAGCTGCACCAAAGGATTCCCAGGCCGTACAGAAACAGCCTGCCCCATCAAAGGCTGTCGCACCTACGACCTCGACGCCAGAGGGCGCCGGCATGTCGATGGGAATGATGGACAACATGCAAAAGATGCAGGAGCAGATGCAGCTGATGCAGAAACACATGGAGATGATGAGCGGCATGATGGGCCCAGGAATGATGAAGGAAGGCGGGATGATGGGCGATGCTGAGAGTAGCGCCGGCACGTCCATGGACAAGCGCATGCAACGGATGGAGCAACGCATGGACATGATGCGACAGATGATGGGTCAAATGCTTCAGCAGCAGGAAATGATGATGCAAATGATGCCGACGAAATAGTCGAATCCACCCGTGCCGTTTACGGCGCGGCCATTACACGCAGTTCATTCGAGGAGGGGTGTCATGAAAGATTCACGTTGGAGTGTGTACGCGGCGTCACTCGCGACAACCGCGGGTGTGGTGTATGTCCTCTGCGCCATTTTCGATACGCTATTTCCGCCGTTCGGCCTGATCCGCTGGCTGGCGCAGGCCAGTCCCTGGCCGATCTACGGTAGCGCCGTGGCATTTGTTACCGGATTGGTGACGTTCACCGTCGCCGGTTTTGTGCTCGGCGCGTTTTACGGGATCGCGTGGGGGTT
>JBGPGJ010000260.1:0-3849 GCA_041483795.1 Sulfurifustaceae bacterium | reverse complement strand
GCTCGAGGACATGAAGGCCGCGATGGCACAGAAGTAGAAACGCTGACTCACTCCGGGGGCGGTCCATGGTCACTGACAAGCTGAAAGCCGTTGTTCCATACGCCGCGCTGCTGGCGGGGGCGGCGTTCCTGTACCGTGAGGCCGGGCGCTTCGCGTATGCCGCGAGATCCGGCGTGCTCGGTCCGGGCGTCTGGCCCAAGGCGATCCTGCTGCTGCTGATCGCGGTATGCGCGTACGAGATCGTGCGCCGGATGAACAGCATCCGGCGTACGCCCAAGCGCGTCGCGACGACCGAAACTGTGGCGGCGGACGCCGATCCAGCGCCCGCGACGCCACCCGCGGACGCGGCGCGCCACCCGTATCTGCTCCTGGCCGGAATCGCTTTGACCGTTCTCTACGTGCTGGCGCTCGACACGCTGGGATTCTTTCTCGCGACCGCGCTCTATCTCGCGCTGTTCATGGCCGTGGGGCGCTACCGCCGTATCGGTATCATCGTCGCGACCAGTGTCGCGGGCAGCCTGGCGTTCGTTTTCGTGTTCATGAAGGTCGTCTACGTCTCACTGCCGCTGGGAACCGGGCCGTTCCAGGCGGTATCGCTCTGGATCCTGAGCCTCCTGGGTGTCCGATGAGGGTGGCGCGCCATGTTTAACGTTCTGTATCAACTTGGGCTGGGCTTTCAGCATCTGCTGTCGGTCGACAACGCCACCGCGCTGATCGTCGGTCTGATCGTGGGCATGCTGGTCGCGGTGCTCCCCGGGCTCACGCTGGTGATGGGCGTGGTGCTGGCGCTGCCGTTCACCTACGGGATGGAAATCACGCCGTCGATCGTGCTGCTGACCGCCATGTATCTGTCGGGGACGTACGGCGGCGCGTTCACCTCGATCCTGTTTCGCATCCCGGGCGAGCCGCTCGACGTACCGCTGCTGTGGGACGGTTACACGATGGCGCGTAACGGACATCCGGCGCAGGCGCTCGGCTGGACGCTGTTGGCCGCGCTCTGGGGCGGCCTCATCACCGCGGTCTCGGCGGTGGCGCTGGCCGTGCCGTTCGCCAAGTTCGCGCTCCGGTTCGACGCACCCGAATACTTCGCGATCATTCTGTTCGGCCTGACCGGGGCGGTGGCGCTCGGCAGCGGCTCGGTCACCAATGCCCTGGTCAGCCTGTGCATCGGGCTGTTGCTGGCGACGGTGGGCGTGGACCCCACGTATGGCGCGGACCGGTTCAGCTTCGGTGTGCCGATCCTCACGGACGGCATCGAGTACCTGACCGTCATGGTCGGCGCGTACGGCCTCGGCGAGGTGTTGGCGCGCATGGGGCAGGGTTTCACCACCGCGCCGGTGGACGGCGGCGGAAAGATCGAGACCAGTCTGCCGCGCTGGCGCGAGATCTGGCGCCTCAAGGCCACCGTGGCGCGCAGCACGGCGATCGGCATGCTGTGCGGGATCGTGCCCGGCGCCGGCGCCACGGTCGGTTCGTTCATCGCATACGGCGTCGAGGTGCAACACGGCAAGCGTCGCGCGCAGATGGGGAGCGGCATCCCGGAAGGAATCATCGCGCCGCAGATCGCGTCGACCGCCACGGTGGGCGGCCACATGGTGCCGCTGCTCGCGCTCGGGATTCCGGGAAGCGGCGCGACCGCCGTCATCCTGGGCGCGTTCCTGCTTCACGGGGTGCAGCCGGGGCCGCAGATCTTCCAGAACGAAGCGGGCATGGTCTACACGATCTTCGCCTCGATGTTCGCCGCGGTCATCGGGATGTGCCTGCTCGGCTATTTCGCGATCAAGCCGCTGGTCAAGGTGCTGCACCTTCCCGAGGCGGTCACGTCGGCGTTCGTCGCGCTGTTCTGCTTCGTCGGCGCCTACAGCGCGCGCAACAGCATCACCGACCTGTGGATGATCGTGATCTTCGGCGTCGTCGGCTATCTGTTCGAGAAATTCCGCTTCCCGATCGCGCCGATGGTGCTCGGCTGCATTCTCGGTCCGGTGGCCGAGACATCGTTCATGACCAGCATGATCGCCTACCAAAACGACTGGACGGTTTTCTTCACCCGTCCGATCAGCGGGACCGTCATGGTTTTGACTGTGCTCGCGCTGGCGGTGCCGTTCGTGACCCATCTCCGCGCGAACCGGGAAGCACGTCCGCCCACCGGCGAATCGGCGTGAAGCGATTCCGGGTCAAATCAAGCGGTGTCGCGCGAGCGATCTACGTCTCCATAGCCGCCGCCCCGCTTCGATGACCGCGCGGGCGCGGCTCGGATTAAGCGGTTGATTGCGCCCGAAGAAGTTTTAGCGTCTCGCGCGCAATCACGAGTTCCTCGTTTACCGGGATTACGTAGGCCGCGCATGTCGAGGTTGTTTCCGAAATTCGCGTCTCGATGCCGTGTGCCTGTTCGTTAGCACCGGCGTCGATCCGCAGGCCGCACCACTCCATGTCGGCGCAGATGCGCGCGCGAATGCGGTTGGCGTGTTCGCCGATTCCGCCGCCGAATACGACGGCTTCGGCGCCGCCGAGTATCGCGAGATAAGCGCCGAGGTATTTGCGCGCGCGGTGGCAGAACGCCTGTATCGCCAAGGCGGCGCCGGGGTGTCCGTCCGCCTCGAGCGCTAGCAGCGTGCGCATGTCGGAACTCACGCCAGAGAGCCCCAGTAGCCCGGCCCGGTGGTTGATGGCGGTATTTAACTCTTCTACGCTCAGCCGGCATTGCGTGAGCAGGTGCAGCACGAGTCCTGGATCGAGGTCGCCGGAGCGGGAGGACATGATCAAGCCTTCGAGCGGCGTATAGCCCATGCTGGTATCGATTGAGTGGCCGTTACGGATCGCCGCGACGGAACAGCCGTTACCGAGCTGGAACGTGATCACCCGGCTCGCGGCGGTGTTTGCGCCGCTCAGTTGTATGAACCGCTCGAACATATACCGGTGCGCGATGCCGTGGAAGCCGAAACGCCTGATTCGATAGTTCCGGTTCCAATCTTGCGGCAGCGCGTAGGTGCGCGCGTACTCGGGAATTTCGTGATGGAAGGCGGTATCGAACACACCCACCATGGGCACCGACGTTCCGAGTTGCGCGCGGCCGGCGCGCATAACCGCGACGGCGATCGGATTATGAATCGGCGCCAGCGCGCTCAACGCCTCGATTTTCTCGATTATCGCGTCGGTGAGCACGACCGGCGCCGAAAATGTCTCACCGCCGTGGACCACGCGGTGCCCTACGGCGGCGATTGGATCGCCGGCCAGTTCGCGCTCTATCCAGCGCAGCACCCACACGGCGGCTTCGTGATGATTATGAATCGGCGCGCGCGTCTCGTCCTGATCTTCCCCGATGAACCAGCGGCACGACGCGGCATCGCCAAATGCGCTGATCACTCCTCCCAAGACGAGCCCCAGTTCCGCCGAAGCCTGAATCTTGAAAACGCGAAATTTTAGGGAAGAGCTCCCGCTGTTGAAGACAAGAATTACCATAACGTTGAATTAGGCAGAATGAACTTCCCCCGAATCCGTAGACACTGGCTTACGCAACAGCGGCCATCGCCTCGAACTGGGCCGTGAACGATAGCCAAGCGCCGAGTGACGACGGATTCGATTGTAGAACACTTCGATCCACTCAACGATATTCTGCTCGGCCTTGAACAATTCGGTATACTAACCTCGTATTGCATCTGACGTGGTTTCCTCCGATTACTCGATTGCCCACCTTCCGGAGGTGTCCGTGGAATCGAGGGAAGTTCAGAAATCGGCAAGATCGATCACGAGCAAATGCACGAACAATACGAAAACCGAAGAACCTGGTCTATCGAAAGCGGAGTTATTTATCTGACTGTCACTCGACCGGGTTCGGTAAGCGAGCGTAGC
>JBGPGJ010000259.1:0-3849 GCA_041483795.1 Sulfurifustaceae bacterium | reverse complement strand
ATCACCATTGACCCTTCTATTTCGATGGAGGCACGTTATTCGTCTTTCACCCGCTAGAACTCCTCCTCGGCCATCTTCAGGTACTGGGCCTGCGGGTGCTGTTGCGGTTGCGGTTGCAGCAGATTCGCAGCCGCGCTCACAGCGAATCCAGCACGCGCTTGGCGAGGCACAGATCTTCCCAGGCCTTGCGCTTCTCGCCGGGGCTGCGCAACAAATAGGCCGGATGATAAGTCACAATGAGCGGCGTGCCCCGGTAAGTGAGACGCTGGCCGCGCAGTCGCGCGAGCGGCGTTTCGGTCTTGAGCAGGCTGTGCGCCGCGTGGCGTCCAAGCGCAACGATGAGCTTGGGGCGAATCAGCGCAATCTGACGAATCAGGTACGGCTCGCAGCATTCGACTTCGTGCGGTTGCGGATCGCGATTTCCCGGCGGGCGACATTTCAAAATATTCGCGATGTATACCTGTTCGCGCTTAAGACTCATTGCAAACAACATCGCGTTCAGCAGTTTCCCGGCGCGCCCGACGAATGGCTCGCCTTGTGCGTCTTCGTCCGCGCCCGGTGCTTCGCCGACGAACATCCACTGCGCTTGGCGATCGCCGACACCGAAAACTGTCTGCTTGCGTGTCTTGTGCAGCTCGCATTTGGTGCACACGGCGACTGTGCGTTGCAGCGCCTCCCAGTCGAGATTGGAGATCGAAGTGGGAACCGTGGCGGATACCTCAGACACCGATTGCGCCGGCTCGGAAATCATCGCAACCGGGGCAAGCTCGACCGGCGCAGCGCGATCGCGCCTTTCCCATAGCGTGATACCCATCGCCGTCAGATACTCTCGACGGCGCGCCTCGTCCTGAGACATCATGGCTTGGTTTCCACCATGAGAATCCGGCCCCGACCCCGTTCGGCGACAAATACGGCGCCGTTCTCCGCCAGCGAAATTCCCTGCGGGCTAATAAGACCGCTCAACACCGTCTCGAGCACGCCATCCTTTAGGCGCAGCAAACGCCCGGATCTGGAATCCTCAGTGATCCAAAGTGCGCCGTCGGGCACCCACTCGATCTGGCCGGGCGCGTCCAGATCGTCCACCACGACGTTCAGCGCCCCTTCTTTATACGCGAGCACGCGGCCGGTGCCGGTTTCACCGATGAAGATGGTACCGTCGCGCGCGACGGCGAGACCTTCAACGCCGTTGAAGCCGCTGGCAATGACCTCGGTCGTGCCGTTTGCCGAAACTCGCGTAAGCCGGCCGTTGAGAACGTCCTCCGTCACAACGAGATCGCCGTCTGGAAGCAGCGCAAGATGTTCCGGGTTGCGCAGTCCCTCGAACACGTGCCGCCGGCCATCGCCGAGATTAAGTTTGACGATCCGACCGTCATTCACCTGCTCGGTGACGTAGAGCTGGCGTCCCTTCAACAATATTCCCCCGGGGCGTTCCAAGCCGTCGATCACCACTTCGGGCTGACCGTGGTGCAAACGTATCACCCGCCCCTTTCCGCCGGCCAACACCTGGGTCGCGTACAAGCTACCGTCGGAACCCACAGCGAGGTCATCCACCTCCGGAAGATTGTCGGCGACCACACGATAGCGCCAACCCTTGCCGGACTGAACGCCCGAGGTGTCCACCGCGCCGACAACAGGCACGAACAACGTCACTACCAAAGATAATACCGACGCTAATCCTTTATACCCACCCCGACGGATGGGTCGCGCGGGTGCCAACGGGAGAACGGTCATGGATATCGGTGTAATACCAAATGTGGTGCTTATTGTTACAGTATTCCGCCTTCAACAACAGCTGGCGCCGCGGGCAAATGGGGGACCTCTGATTAATTCCCAAAAATACTAGTTCTCACCGCAAAGGCGAAGCGGGGCAGTCGCCGATGCACTTAACGTGTGCAGCCCAAGGTGCAACAAAACCCGTTGCACCCGTTCGGTGGCACCGATGCACGTTAAGTGCATCTGCGCGGTCTCGCCTCACCCGCACCGCTGAGCGCCGGTACATGGGTGAGCCGCGAAGCGGCGAACGCCCGGCCATGGAGGGCCGGGCCGGACTTCGAGCGAAGCAGGGAAGCGCAGCGAGAAGTACCGGCCGTGGTATCCGCTGCCACCGATGTTACGCCACGGATGGCAGGCACTGTTCGCGTCTTTGCGGTGAAAAATAATAAATCAGAGATTCCCTAGTCCGCCCGCGGCGCAATACTTAAATCGCCATGCTTCCCTGCGGGTGTGTGCGTTCGCCCGGTGTAACCAGCTTATTGAGTGCATTGAGATAGGCCTTGGCCGAGGCAATCACGATGTCGGTATCGGCGCCGTGACCGTTGACGATACGCCCGCCCCGCTCGAGCCGCACTGTCACCTCACCCTGGGAGTCGGTGCCGCTGGTGATGTTGTTGACCGAATAGAGCAGGAGCTGTCCGCTCGCCCCGACGATGCCGTCAATCGCTTTGAACGAGGCGTCCACCGGGCCGCTGCCCGGCGCAGTGCCGTGCTGCTCCGAACCGTTGACGGCGAGCGTCACCTGCGCCACCGGCGTCTCGCCGGTCTGCGAACAGACCTTGAGCGCGACCAACCGGAAATGCTCGTTTTCCTGTTCGAGATCGGCCTCGGTCACCAACGCCTGCAAGTCCTCGTCGAAAATTTCGTGCTTCTTGTCCGCGAGGTCCTTGAAGCGCTCGAACGTCGCGTTCAACTCCTGTTCGGTCTTGAACTCGATCCGAAGTTCAGAGAGCCGCTGGCGGAAGGCGTTGCGACCGGAGTGTTTGCCTAACACGATGCGGTTCGCGCTCCAACCGACGTCCTCGGCGCGCATGATCTCGTAGGTCTCGCGCTTCTTGATCACGCCGTCCTGGTGGATACCGGCCTCGTGCGCGAATGCATTCGCGCCCACGACGGCCTTATTCGGCTGCACCGGAAACCCGGTGATGCCGGAAACCAAGCGCGAAGCCGCGACGATTTGAGTGGCATCGATGCGCGTATCGCAGGGGAAAAGGTCGCGCCGCGTGCGCACCGCCATCACGATCTCCTCGAGCGCGGCGTTACCGGCGCGTTCACCGAGGCCGTTGACGGTGCACTCAACCTGGCGCGCGCCGTTCAACACCGCCGCGAGCGAATTCGCGACCGCGAGTCCGAGGTCGTTATGGCAATGCACGGAGAAAATCGCCCTGTCGGCGTTCGGCACGCGCTCGCGCAACGTCTTGATGAGCTCACCGAACTGGTGCGGAAGGTTGTAGCCTACCGTATCCGGAATGTTCACCGTGCGCGCGCCGGCGCCGATCACCGCTTCGAGCACGCGACAGAGGAAATCCACTTCCGAACGGCCGGCGTCTTCAGGTGAGAACTCGACGTCGTCGGTGTACCGGCGCGCGCGCTTGACCGCCGCGACCGCGCGCTCGAGCACCTGTTCCGGCGTCATGCGCAGCTTGTTCTGCATGTGGATTGGGGAGGTTGCGATAAAGGTATGAATGCGCCGACGTTTCGCGGGCCGGATAGCCTCGGCGGCGCGGTCGATGTCCTCGTCCGCCACGCGCGCGAGGGCGCAAACCGTACTCTCGCTGACGACCTCGGCCACCGCTTTCACCGCCTCGAAATCGCCCTTGCTGGCCACCGGGAACCCGGCCTCGATGATATCCACGCGCATGCGCTCGAGCTGCTTGGCGATGCGCACCTTCTCTTCGCGAGTCATGGACGCGCCGGGGCTTTGCTCGCCGTCGCGTAACGTGGTGTCGAAAATAATCAATTGATCGTTCATAACGCCCTCTGCATCGGTTCAGCCGCCGACAGCTCCAGCGCGCCCATGGGGCGCCAGGACCGCGGCGGACATTCTTAATCTGGGATTCGACGTGCGTATCTTTT
>JBGPGJ010000258.1:0-3851 GCA_041483795.1 Sulfurifustaceae bacterium | reverse complement strand
CGACGGATCTCTTCGCCATGTCTTACCTCAAAAAACTCAACGCAAAGGCGAAGCGGAGGTGTCGCGGATGCACTTAACGTGTGCAGCCCAGGGTGCAGCATAACCCGCTGCACCCGTTCGACGGCGCGGATGCACGTTAGGTGCATCCGCGATGACCCCGTCTCACCCGCGCCGCTGAGCGCCGGTACACGGGTGAGGCGGAGAAGTCGAGAACGTTCGGTGAACGTTCTCGCCGCCGAACGGGCAGGCCGTGGACGGCCCGCCCCGGACTGGCAAGCGGAGCAGGAAGCGTAGCGCTGCCAGTACCGGCCGTGGTGTCCGTAGCCACCGATGTTACGCCAAGGACGGCAGGCGCTGTTCGCGTCTTTGCGGTGAAAACTCATATCACTTCCGCCTTATCACCCTTCTTTTCGAGCCATTCCTTGCGATCGGACGCGCGTTTCTTGGCGAGCAGCATGTCCATAATCTTATTGGTGTTGTCGCCGGATTTTATTTCAAGCTGCACCAGCCGGCGTGTATTCGGGTCCATCACGGTCTCGCGCAACTGTAGCGGATTCATCTCGCCGAGACCTTTAAAACGCGTGATCGCGACCTTCGCCTTCGGACGCTCGGCGGTAATGCGCTCAAGGATACCCTTCTTTTCGTTCTCGTCGAGCGCATAGTAAACGTCCTGCCCGATGTCTACGCGAAACAGCGGCGGCATGGCGACGTAGACGTGGCCGGTGGCGACGAGCGCCCTGAAGTGACGGACGAACAGCGCGCACAGCAATGTCGCGATGTGGGCGCCGTCGGAGTCGGCGTCGGCGAGGATACAGACCTTGCCGTAGCGCAGATCGTCGAGCTTGTCCGAACCCGGGTCCACGCCGACGGCGACGGCGATGTCGTGCACTTCCTGCGAAGACAGCACGCTGTTCGCGTCCACTTCCCAGGTATTAAGAATCTTGCCGCGCAGCGGCATGATGGCCTGAAATTCGCGGTTGCGCGCTTGCTTGGCTGAACCGCCGGCGGAGTCGCCCTCGACGAGGAACAGCTCCGTGCGCGCAAGGTCCTGGCTGGTGCAGTCGGCAAGCTTGCCGGGCAACGCGGGCCCGGAGGTGATTTTCTTACGCTCGACCCTTTTGCTTTCGCGCATGCGCTCGGCGGCGGCGGCGATCGCGAGCTGCGCGATGCGCTCGGCATCGGCGACGTGCTGCCCGAGCCAGATACTGAATGCGTCCTTGGCCACACCGCCGACAAACGCCGCGGCGTCGCGCGAAGTCAGACGCTCCTTCGTTTGCCCCGAGAACTGGGGGTCGCGCATCTTTAGAGAAACGATGTACGAAGCTCTGCCCCATACGTCTTCGGGCGCGAGTTTCACACCGCGCGGCAGCAGATTGCGGAACTCACAGAACTCGCGCAATGCCTCGGTGAGCCCGGTGCGGAAACCGTTGACGTGCGTGCCGTCCTGAACCGTGGGGATCAAATTAACGTAGCTCTCCATGAGCGGCTCGCCCGCTTCCGGCAACCACACGATTGCCCAGTCCACCTCTTCTTCCTGACCTTTGAAGTGGCCGAGGAAAGGCTCTTGCGGCGCAAAATCGGTGCCTTCGAGCGTCGAGAGTAAATAGTCCTTGAGCCCGTCCTCGAAGTACCACTCTTCGCCATTTTTCTTATCGATTTCGTCGGTGAAAGCGATCGTGAGACCCGGACACAACACCGCCTTGGCGCGCATCACGTGCTTCAGGCGCGGGACGGCGAACTTAGGCGAGTCGAAGTATTTCGGGTCGGGCCAGAAACGCACTGTGCTACCCGTTTGCTTTGCCGGTACTTTGCCAATGGCGCGCAGCTCGGAGGTCTTCTGACCGTCGGCAAAAGCCATCTTGTATTCCTTGCCGTCGCGTTTGACGAATACTTCAAGTTTGCTCGACAGCGCGTTCACCGCCGACACGCCGACACCGTGCAAACCGCCGGAGTATATGTAGCTCTTGCCGGAAAATTTTCCGCCCGCGTGCAGACGCGTGAGGATCACTTCAACACCTGAGACCTTTTCGCCCTTGTGCCTATCCACCGGCATGCCGCGACCGTCATCCGTCACCGAGAGCGAGCCGTCGTGGTGCAATACCACGTCAATGCGCTTGCAATATCCCGCGATGGCTTCGTCCACGGCGTTGTCTATCACCTCTTGCGCGAGGTGATTCGGCCGTGAGGTGTCGGTGTACATACCCGGCCGACGGCGCACGGGCTCGAGGCCGGTCAGGACTTCGATCGCGGAGGAGTCGTAGGCCGAGGTCATGCTTCGCGGATCTCCTGTGTCCGACCCTTACTTGAGCCGATCCAGGAATTCCCGGGGCGACACTGCCAAGGAGATGTCATTGCAAACGTAGTGCTGGAACAGATGAAACCGAAAACCGTTCTGCGACGGCCGCGGGATATCCTGCCACTGCGCGTTCTTGGCCGGCACGAATTTTCCATCGGACGAACCCACGGCATACGTTTTGTATCGGCGGGTCTCACAACGCATGCCGTCGAAAAACACGTTGCGCGTGCCCGACGACGATTCGACGATGAGCGTGAGACGTAATACCCGATCGCTGGCAAGACTGACCGATTTCGTATCGATATAAAGCTTGAACGTATCCGTCGGCCCAAGGGTAACGGCAACGAGGTCTGCATCGCGCGGGTAAGCTGGGGCGCGAACATCGGCCTCTTTCCACTGCTCCACGAGACTCGGGTCGAAATTGAACTTGGGCTCGTTACTGAAGTAGTCTTTCGCCGCAAGTGCAGCGCTGGACGACAGAAACGAAACGACGGCGATCAGGAAGCCGTGTACCAACGCCTTCCGTCCGTCCGTCATCGGCACCCGCCGCGCGCGCGAGTCATAAGCGCGCGCGAGTATACCCCAAAACGCCGTGAATGGCGTTTTTCGACTTCTTAAATACAGCGCAGGGTTCGATACGCCGGGCGGGAATCAGCCGACAAGATCGGCCGCGAGCGCGTCACGCGTCGCCGCTGGCAGCGTCAGTTCGTGGCGGTACTGGGGATGGTCGATACCCATGCTCACCGCGGCACCGCGTTTCACCGCCGCAACCATCGGTGGCGTCAATTCGAAACGCAGGAAATGCACCGCGGAGGTTTTGGTGTCGTTCTCGCGTTCGAGATCTTCATCCGCAATCGCCCACACGGGTTCGAAATCCGCTACGCGCACCCACACACGATCCTCAATCCCCCTAAGCTGCGCCAGCGCCCGTTGGCGTTGCTCGATATCGGGATACTCCAGCATGAAGGTCGCCTTCCAGTTCGTGCCGTCGGGCACGAGCGGGTTGTAGGTGGCGAGTTCATCCTCGATGCCTTCGGGTTCGAAGATGCGCTCGACGCGCAACATTTCCTGCACCTGATAGTGCATGGTCAGCCGATCCTCGAAGGTGAGCGCGGCGTTCGGGCCAATCTGCACCTGGCGGTTCTTCTTGTGCGCCATGACCTTGGCGCGGAAGTCGTTGCGCACCTTGGCGTACTGCTCCAAGGGCATGAGCTGATCGCGGGTGAGCTTCTGCACGGTTTCAGTTGTCATAAGAACACTCCTCAGGATTTGTGCTTCGCTTCCAGGGCGGCGATGGGTTTATCCGTGAACAGATAATCGCGCAGCTCCTTGTCGAACGCCGGATCGCGGCGCCGGATCCACTCCAGCACCATCGCAGCGTGCTCCTTTTCCTCGTCGCGGTTGTGCGCGAGGATGGCGCGCAGTTCCTTGTCCTTGCAGGCGTCGACACGCTGGTTGTACCAGTCCACCGCCTCCAGTTCCTCCATGAGCGAAACGATGGCGCGGTGCATATCGCGAGTTTCCTCGCTCAGATTCGACTCGTGATAGCCCTCAT
>JBGPGJ010000257.1:0-3860 GCA_041483795.1 Sulfurifustaceae bacterium | reverse complement strand
GGGTTGCCCGGTATGGCAGTATTGCAGTTTGCCTTCGATGGCGGCTCGGATAATCCGTACCTGCCGCACAACTTGAAAGCCAACACCGTCGTGTATACCGGTACGCACGACAACGACACCACCTGCGCTTGGTTCGAAGCACTCCCCGCGCCGAAGCAACTCTACGTCGCGGATTATCTCGGCTACGCCCATGAACCGATGCCCTGGCCGCTGGTGCGCATGGCGCTCATGTCCGTCGCGCGCCTGGTGGTGATTCCGCTGCAAGACCTTTTCGGCTTCGGACGCGGCCACCGCATGAACACACCGGGCACATCGTCGGGTAACTGGACGTGGAAGTTTTCGTGGTCCGATGTCGTGCCCGATCTTGCGCCGCGGACCAGGCGCTTGGTCAAGTTGTATGGGAGGGAGATCGGTACCAACTGAGATTATTCACCGCAAGGGCGGTCGCTCCTGCGTGCAGTCCAGGGTGCAACAATACTTTTTGCACCCGTTGGCCGGCGCAAACACGTGTTAAATGTGTTCGCGACTGCCCCGGCTTTCAGCCCAGGGTGCAACAAAACTCGTTGCACCCGTTCGCCGGGGCGACGATACGTTAAGTATCTTCGCCACTACCCCGGCTCACCCCTGCGCCCGCGGCATTCGTACTTTGTCGCAGCGCCCGCGGCGCTTCGCATTCCTGCTGCGCGGGCGGTCCAGCCCCGACATCCCTGTCGGGGCGTTCGCGGCTCGCATCTTCGCCGCTCACCCCTGCTTTGCGACAAAGTCCAGGGCGGACTTCTTTGCTGCGCTGTCCCTGCTTCGCTCGAAGTCCGGCCCGGCCCTCCTGGCCGGGCGTTCGCCGTTCTTGCGGCTCACCCTGTCTGCCCGTTCGCCGCTTCGCGGCTCACCCCTGTACGGCACAAAGAAGAACATTCGAGGCGGCTATTTCCGGGCCCCGGCTTTCGCCGGGCTGACAAAGAGTTTTTCAACAATTCCCTAAGCGCCGCTTCGTTGTTACGCCCGAAAAAAACTACGAAGGCGAGCGTTCGATGGTCGAGTCGAGATGAACTTCGTTAGGGCGAACCAGCAACCCACCGCGGCCACTGAGGAAGCTCTTGAGTTTGGCGCCGAGAAAACCGAGCAGGAAGCGCGCCAGGCGATAGAAGTGATGCGGATGTCGTAAGGTGAGCTTGAGGTAGTACCAGCCGATCTGCGGCCGGCGATAAAAGGACACCAGGATCTTTTGGTATATACGGTCGAGTTCTTCAACCGTTATTCCCTCCGGCGCCCAGACGAAGTTCATGCCGTTCATCTTTTCCCAGTGATCCTCGCGAATGTTGGTGCCGTAGAGGTCGCGATAAACCGGTGAACCGGGGTAGGGTGTGAATTTGGTCAGGTTCATGATCGTCATCGGGATGCGGCGCACGAAATCCTTCGTCATCTGGATCGTATCGTGGTTCTCGCCTGGATAGCCCAGCATGAACAGCCCCTTAACGCGGATGCCGGACTTGGCGGTCCAGCCTACCGCCTGTTCCGATTTCTCCACGCGCGCGGCCTTATCCATTTTCTGCAACAGCTCGTCCGAACCGGTTTCCAACCCGAAACTGATTTCCCAGCAGCCGGCCTTCTTCATGATATCGAGGACGTCGGGTTTGACCGTGTCCACGCGCGCGGTGCAGGTCCAGGTCATGCGCAACTTGTTTTTCAGCAACAGTTCGCACAGCTCCGTCACGCGGACGCGGCTAGCGAGGAACAAATCGTCCACGAACATGATATGGCGCACGCCGTAGGTGTCGTGCAGGTGTTGCATCATCTCGAATACTTTCTGCGGCGAGTAATGTCGCACTTTCTCACCGAAGGTCGAGGTGTCGCAGAACTTGCAGTGAAACGGGCAGCCGCGCGAAGCGGCGATAGTCGCGACCGGCCCGCGCGGAAAGTCGTAAATGGCGGGTAGATATTTTTGTGGAAAATCCGGCAGCAAATCCCACGCCGGCATCGGCAGATGATCGAGCAGCTTATTAATCGGATTACCCGGAGTGACGCGCACCAACGGACCGTCGCGATAAATAATGCCAGGCACGTTCCGCAGATCGCCGCCTTGCTCGAGCGCCGTCAGCAGGTCCATTAGCACCTTCTCGCCTTCACCGACCACGGCATAATCGAATTCGCGGAAGCGCTGGATGGTCTCCGAGCCCATGGAGGAGATGTGAGGGCCACCGACGACGACGATGGTTGCGGGCAAGGCTTTCTTGATGTGGCGCGCGATGGTCGCCGCGCCCCAGACGCCGACCGTGAACAGTGTAATGCCGACGTATTGCGGACGCGCCTCGATCACGCGCTCCGCGACCTGCTCGGCCGTTAGGTCGAAGATGTCGCTTTCAATGATAGACGGCTCATAATCGTGCAGCCGTACTTCCGAGGCGAGATGCAACAGCCCGAGGGAAGGGGAACGGTTGGTGATGTGTTTGACGAATTCATAGCCCGCGGCGATGCGTTCGTAGGGTGGATTGACGAATACGATGCGCTTGTTATTTGTTGGCACGTCCTGTTTCCTGACCGGGTGGAATCGAATGTATAGCCCGAATCGGCCTGCCAAATCAAATGGCGTTAGGTCGTTACCCAAACGCCGCTGCAAAAACACGTATAGACCGACAACCGAGCGGTCCGCCGCGCGTTGCGGTATGGGTTTCCAAAAGCACAAAAACCACTTATATTGTGCGTGTTAACGTATGTTGTGCGATGGACGCGCCGGCCAATATCTGACAATGCGGCGCGCAAAATATCATTTATTATTATGCCGTGCGTTCGGTTGCTACGCACTCATTGAGCGCGGTAGAAAAGAATAGTTGAAACGAGTCTTGAGGTAGATAAACGATGGTTGCACAGAGCGTAATGGAGCGAGAGGTTGCCCAGTTGATCGTGGAGGCACTCAATCTTGAGGAAGTTGATCCGGCGTCCATCGAGCCCGAGGCGCCGTTGTTCCGCGAGGGATTGGGTCTCGACTCCATTGACGCACTCGAGCTGGCGCTGGCCATCTCGAACAAGTACGGCTTTAAGCTGCGCTCCGACGACGAGAACAACACGAAAATATTCTCCAACCTGCGCGCACTGGTGCGTCATGTCGAGCAGCACCGACAGCACTGACTGCGGTGCCGGCGGGCGACGGTGGCGGCGGGTATTGGGTAACAGCGTCCTCTTCTATCCGTTATTGATGCATTGGTTGATCGTGCGCGGCATGTTCACCCACGCCCTGGTCGGTCTGGCGCTGGTGTGCGCGCTATCATCGGTGCTGTTGGCATTCGAGCGTCGCAGTTGGCTCGAGGTATCGGCGTATGGGCTCATCGCGCTGACGGCGCTGGTCGGACTCTGGAGTAGTCGGACGTTTGCGCTTTACCTGCCGCCGGTTGTTCTTAACCTTCTTTTCGCGCTCGCGTTCAGCCGCACCCTGCGCGCGGGCGCCACACCCCTGATCGAGCGTTCGATGCGCCTGCACCACGGCGACAACCTGTCGCCGGCCGCCGTACGTTACGGACGTCAGCTCACGTGGGTGTGGACGATCTTTTTTGTCGCCTCGGCCCTTCTGGCGACGCTGTTGGCGGTGTTTGCCCCGCTGGAGGTTTGGTCGCTGTTCGCCAACTTCTTGAATTACCTGCTGGTGGCGGTGTTGTTCATCGGGCAGTTCGTCTACGGCTATCTGCGTCATGGCACCATGCGCCCGACGCAGATTCTGCCGATGGCGCTGCGCGTGGCGCGGCGCGGGGCCGGTACCGCGGTCCGCCGCTGACGGGGGTGGGCGTGCCGTTGCCATTGTTGCCGGAGTTGTCGCGCGATACCGCTGTCGCCTTCGATCGTCGCGGATCGGTCCGGCTCTCAAGGTTTCT
>JBGPGJ010000256.1:0-3885 GCA_041483795.1 Sulfurifustaceae bacterium | reverse complement strand
CAGGTATTGATGCGTTTATCGAACGGTTAGGAAAATCCGGGACGATACCGGGCGTCGAGCGAATCTGGCGGAGCAAGGATGGATCGCTGATAGATGTCCATGTGACCGCGAGCAAGATCCGGCAAAAAGGGAAAAAGCTTGGCTTCTTTGTGGCCCGAGACGTCACCAAGCGCAAGCAGGCGGAGGAAGTGCTGCGCGAAAGTGAAGAGCGCTTTCGCAGCCTGACGCAGCTTTCGTCGGATTTCTATTGGGAGACCGACACCGAGCATCGGTTCGCGGTGCGCGGTCCGGGCGACAGGGCCAGCTCCGTCTCCGTGTTCCCGCCCGGCGCGCATTTCGGCAAGACGCGTTGGGAGCTGCCGTACACATCGCCAAGCGAAGCGGGTTGGCGCGAGCACCGCACGACGCTCGACGCGCACTTGCCGTTCCACGACTTCAGGTTTTCCCGCGCGGCGCCGGACGGCGCCGAGCGCCACTTTTCGATTAGCGCCGAGCCGGTATTCGATGCGGCTGGCAACTTCAAAGGCTACCGCGGCGTCGGCAGCGACATCACCGAACGCATGCGCGCGGAGGCCGAGATGCGCAAACTCTCGAGCGCCATCCAGCAAACCGCGGATTGCGTGATTATCACCGACCGCGACGGCGTGATCGAGTACGTCAACGACGCCTTCGAACGCGCGACCGGGTATACGCGCGCCGAGGCGCTCGGCCGCACGCCGCGCCTGGTGAAGTCCGGGTTACAGGAGACCGGCTTTTACGAGAGACTGTGGAGCACCATCCTCGCCGGCACGACCTTCAGCGAGGTGTTCGTCAATCGCAAGAAGAACGGCGAGCTATATTACGAGGAAAAGACCATTACCCCGCTGCGCGACTGCGACGGCCGGATCACGCACTTTATCTCCACCGGCAAGGACATCGGCGAGCGCATGCAGGCGCAAGAGCGGCTGCACTACCTCGCGCATCACGACGCGCTCACCGAATTGCCCAATCGGGTGCTGTTTCTCGATCGGTTGAATCAGGCGCTGAACCGCGCCCATCGGCACAAACGCATCGTCGGCATCATGTTTCTCGATCTCGATCGTTTCAAGAATATCAACGACACGCTCGGCCACGACGTGGGCGATGCGTTGTTGAAGGCCCTGGCAGTGCGGCTGCACGGCTGCGTGCGCGAGGGCGACAGCGTGGCGCGCTTCGGCGGCGATGAGTTTGCGATTCTTCTCGAAGACATTACCCAGATTAAAGACGTGTCGGTGGTGGCCGATAAGGTGCTCAATGCCTTCACGCAGCCTTTTGTCATTAACGCGCACGAACTCTTCATCACCCCGAGCATCGGTATCAGCCTGCACCCGACCGACGGCGCTACCGGCGCGGCGCTGCTAAAAAACGCCGACGCCGCGATGTACCGCGCCAAGGACGCCGGCAAGAACAATTACCAGTTTTATTCGGCGGATATGACCACGGCGGCATTCGAGCGGCTCACGCTGGAGACGAGCCTGCGCCACGCGCTGGCACGCGGGGAGTTCGTGCTGCATTACCAGCCGCAGATTGAACTCGGGACGGGTCGCGTCATCGGCGTGGAGGCCCTCGTGCGCTGGCAGCACCCGGAGTTTGGGTTGCTCGCCCCGGCCCACTTCATCACTATCGCCGAGGAAACCGGCGCCATTGTCCCTATGGGTGAATGGGTGGCACGCACGGCAATGCTACAGACGAAACGCTGGCGCGAAGCCGGTCTGCGTCAATTACGCATCGCCATCAACGTCTCCGCGCGCCAATTCAACGAGCCGAATTTCGTGGACACCATCGCGCGCTTGCTACGCGAGACCGCTTTGCCGGCGGACGCACTGGAACTCGAGATTACCGAGAGCGTGATCATGAAAAACGCGGAAAAGACGATCGAGCGCTTGCAGGCTCTGCACTCCATGGGTGTGCACTTTGCGGTGGATGACTTCGGTACTGGCTACTCCAGTTTGAGTTACTTGCGCCGCTTCCCCATCCATACGCTCAAGGTGGACCAGAGTTTCATCCACGATCTCACGGAGGACAGCGGCGATGTCGAAATCGTCAAAACCATCATCGCCATGGCCCGCGGCCTCAAACTTGCGGTCGTAGCCGAAGGTGTCGAGACGCACGAGCAGCTCGTGTTTCTGCAAGTTCATGGCTGCCATGCGGTGCAGGGCTATCTTATCAGCCGGCCGTTGTCGGTCGAGCGCATGACCGAGCGCCTGAATCAGAGCGACGCACGTCCGTGGCTCGGCTGATAAAGAGGGTTTGATGGCGCTACACGCTGCTCGCGCGTAGCGCGTGGTTGAGATAGAGCGCCAGGGTGAATACAACCAGCGCTCCGGCCTGATGTGCCGCGCCGAGTGCGATCGGCACGATGAGGAGCAAGGTAGCGATCCCAAGCGCCACTTGGGCCGCGGCCGCCACAGATAGCAGGTGAAAAACCAGTCGCACACACGCGGCAAGTTGCGCGCGCCGTGCCATCCACCACTGCAGCGCGATCGCGGGCACGACTGTGTAGGCAAGCAGGCGGTGATTAAATTGAACCGTGGCGACGTTTTCGAACAGGTTCGTCCACCACGGTTCCAGTGCGTACATCCCTTCCGGGATGAAGCGGCCGTTCATGAGCGGAAAGGTATTGAACGCAAAGCCGGCTTTGGTGCCGGCGACGAAACCACCCGCGAGAATCGTCACAAACACGAGTGTTGTTACCGCCCAACCGAAACGGCGAAGGTTTGTAGGCGCCAATTTCTCAGGCTTCGGATAGAGCAGACCGAACGCAACCCACAGGATGTAGGCGTAGATGGCAATTGCCAGGCCAAGATGCGCCGTGAGTCGGTACGGGCTTACCCGCGGAATGTCCGCCAGACCGCTTTTGACCATGAACCAGCCGAGCGCGCCTTGCAGTCCCCCGAGAATAAAGATCGTAACCAGCTTCGGTATCAGCGCACGCTCGATGCTCCGGCGCACGATGAAATAAGCAAGCGGCAGCAGGAACACAAACCCGATCAGTCGCCCAAGCAGTCGATGTGCCCACTCGACGTAGAAAATGCCCTTGAACTCGGACAACGACATGCCGACGTTGACCTTTTGGTACTCCGGCGTTTGTTTGTACTGGTCGAAGGCTTGGCCCCATTGCATTTCGTTTAGCGGCGGAATCGTACCGACGATCGGTTGCCATTCGACGATCGAGAGTCCCGAGCGCGTGAGGCGCGTCACACCGCCAACCACCACCATCGCGAAAACAAGCGCGGCGGCGACGAGCAGCCAGATCGCAATCGGTCGGTAATGAGTGAAGGTCATGTTGGGTCTCCGAAAATGCAGCGGCATTGTGCCGGGTAGCGTCGGCAAGCGGAAGCCCCGTCGGTGACTGGGCATCCTGGAGCCTTGCAGCGACCCGGTATCTGTGATGGATTTAAACGCCTTGATCTTGTTCGAGTCAGGTGCATAACGGCGTAACTGGACCCGTGTAGTTCATCGCTTTCGGTGGTGTGCTATGGAGCCGGTTTCGACTGCGCGGTTTCTCGCCATGAGTTGGACAGGAATAAAGTGATCCCCGCCCTGGTCAGCATGTTTCTTGCCACACAACCTTGAGTTCAAGACCCGATACGTTGTTGTTCCCAGTCACGGTTACGTTCACAATAACTGCCGGGCCCAAATCTAAGTCAAGTACAGTGGCCAGAGGAATAAACCAGGGGGAGTACATTATGAACATGCTAAGGCATTATTTTATCAGCAACAGCTTAGACGACCTCGAGGTCTTTGAAGAACAACTGGAGGCCGCCGGCGTCTCCACACCTCAGATCCACGTACTCAGCCGGAACGACGCGGAGGTGGAGCATCATCATCTCCACGAGGTTCAGTCATTTATGAAGAAAGATATTG
>JBGPGJ010000255.1:0-3901 GCA_041483795.1 Sulfurifustaceae bacterium | reverse complement strand
CGCATGGATTCGCCGAGTTCGCGACTCTTCGAATCCTTTCCTTCGAGCTTGATGCGCAGGCGCAGGTCGTTGATCGAGTCGGCGTTGCGCAACGCGTCGTCGTAGGTAATGAGGTCGGCCTCGTAGAGGGTGAACAACGACTGATCGAAGGTCTGCATGCCGGCCTCGCCGGATTTGGCCATCAGTTCCTTGATGCCGGGAATGTCGCCCTTCATGACGAGATCGGCGATGAGCGGCGAGTTGATCATCACTTCCACCGCCGGTACGCGCCCCTTGCCGCCCTTCATCGGGACCAGGCGCTGGGAGATTATCCCTTTAAGGTTGAGCGACAGGTCCATCAGCAGCTGATCGCGCTTCTCCTCGGGGAAAAAGTTGATGATACGGTCGAGCGCCTGATTGGCGCTGTTGGCATGTAACGTCGTAAGACACAAGTGCCCGGTCTCCGCGAACTGGATCGCGAGATCCATCGTTTCGCGCGCGCGCACCTCACCGAGCAGGATCACGTCCGGGGCCTGGCGCATGGCGTTCTTGAGCGCGGTCTCGTAGGAATTCGTGTCGACGCCGACTTCGCGCTGGGTAATGATGCAGTTTTTGTGCTCGTGCACGAACTCGATCGGGTCTTCGATGGTAATGACGTGACCGTAGGAGTACTCGTTGCGGTAGCCGATCATCGCCGCGAGCGAAGTGGACTTGCCGGAACCGGTGCCGCCGACAAACAGCACCAAGCCGCGCTTGGTGAGTGCGATGTCGGCCAACACTTTGGGCAGGTGCAGATCGTCGAATCGCGGAATCTCCATGTTGATCGTACGCAGCACCATCCCCACGCGCCCTTGCTGCATGAAGACATTTACGCGAAAGCGCCCGACCTCCTGGTGCGCAATCGAGAAATTGCACTCGTTATGCGCCTCGAAGTCGCGTCGTTGCTGTTCGTTCATGATGCCGTAGACGAACTGGCGCGACTGCTCCGGCGTGAGTGCCTGCTTGGTCACCGGCTGGATGCGTCCGTCCACTTTCATCGAGGGCGGAACCCCGGCGGTAATGAAAAGATCCGACGCCTTCTTATGCTTCATCAACTTCAACAGATCGGCGAAATTCATGCGCGCTTGGCCCCTGCGGCCGCACTGGTGCCGGGCGCCGATATGAAGATATCCTTGTTAGCGGCGTAGGTACGCGCCTCGTCCATGTGCACTTGCCGTGCACGCACAAGATCGAGCAGGCATTGATCGAGCGTCTGCATGCCCATATTCTGACCGGTTTGGATGGCGGAGTACATTTGCGCAATCTTGTTCTCGCGAATCAGGTTACGGATCGCGGGGGTACCGATCATGATCTCGTGCGCCGCTATGCGCCCGCCGCCGATTTTTTTCAGCAGCGACTGCGAGATCACGGCGCGCAACGACTCCGACAGCATCGCGCGCACCATGTCTTTCTCCGCTGCCGGGAACACGTCCACGACACGATCGATGGTCTTCGCCGCCGAGGAGGTGTGCAGGGTGGCGAACACCAGGTGACCGGTCTCGGCCGCGGTCAGCGCCAAACGGATCGTCTCGAGATCGCGCATCTCGCCCACGAGAATCACGTCCGGGTCCTCGCGCAGCGACGAGCGCAGCGCGTTGTTAAACGACAGCGTGTCTTTGCCGACCTCACGTTGATTGATGAGGCAATTTTTGCTCGTGTGCACAAACTCGATTGGGTCTTCGATCGTCAGGATATGTTCGTGACGCGACTCATTGACATAGTTGACCATCGCCGCGAGTGTCGTGGACTTGCCCGAACCGGTGGGACCGGTAACCAGCACGATCCCGCGCGGTTGGTCGGAAATCTTTTTGAAATTTTCCGGGGCGTTCAGTTGCTCGAGTGTTAGCACCTTCGAGGGAATGGTCCGAAACACGGCCGAAGGGCCGCGTAATTGGTTGAACGAGTTGACGCGAAAACGAGCGATGTTCGGCAGGTCGAAGGAGAAGTCGCACTCGAGGAACTCCTCGAAGTCCTTCTGTTGCTTGTCAGTCATGATGTCGTAGATCATGTTGTGGACGGTGCGATCGTCCAGCGGATCCACGTTGATGCGCTTGACGTCGCCGTCCACCCGGATCAGCGGCGGCAAGCCGGAAGAAAGATGCAGGTCGGAGGCGTTCTGTTTGTAGGCAAACGCCAGTAACTCGGCGATATCCATGAAATCTCCCGGTAAATGTAAGTCTGGGGTGGCCGGAACGGGGCTTAATGCAACGTCTTGTTATTGATTCTTAGTCTATTCCTCGTGCCTGCGCAATCCTCCGGGCGTCGGAATTCGGTTATCCCGGCCTTTCGTGGCCGCCCAATTCCCGTTCTTCCGCTATGTCAATCCGGCCATCCCTGGCGCCACTGCGTTCGCTTCGAGTAACGCCGGCCCGCACTTGCATGTGTAGGCGTTCGGCGGCACAAATGCATGTGGTCGGCTCCGTTCTGCCGCAGCCCGCACTTTTCGCTGCGCCTTTGCGCTGCAAATCCTGTTTCGCGCAAAGGTCCGGCCCGACCATCCTTCGATCGGGCGCTCGCGGCTCCCATCGTCGCCGCTCACCCATGCTGCGCTCGAAGTCCAGCCCGATGCCGGCCCAGGGCAGGCAACTTCGGCCCGCCCGTTCGGTGGCACCGATGTCCACTGGACATCGGTGACCACTCCGCCTCACCCTGGCCGGGTGTTCGGCGGCGTGGGTGAGACGGGGTTGTCGCGGATTCACTTAACGTGCATCGGCGCCGTCGAAAGGGGTGCAACGCATTGGGTTGCGCCCTCAGCTGTAAACGTCAAGTGCGTTGACAAAACCCCGTCCCGAATGATTTCCCCGGCAAAGTTTGGATTCCAGCCATCGATGGCGGAACCGGTCGACTCCGTTCTGCCCCAGCCCGCTTACAGCCCAGGGCGCAGCGGAAATCAGCTGCACCCGTTCGGCGGCACGAATGCACATTAAGCGCATTTTCAAACCCACATCTTGAATGATTTTCCGGTCAACGTTTGGATTCCAGCCATCCATGGCGGAACCGATGGGCTCCGTTCTACCCCGGCCCGCACTTCCATGTGCGGGCGTTCGGCGGCACCGATGTCCGCTGGACATCGGTGACTACTCCGCCTCACCCTTTCGTTTGCGAGCGCGGGCTCTTAAACTGGGCACCGACCATGAATTCCACACACACCGACGCGGCAAGGCCATTGGTCGGATTTATCGGCGCGGGCAATATGGCGCGCAGCCTTGCAGGGGGATTGCTGCACAACGGCTGGGCGCGTTCGCAGCTCATTCTTTCCGATCCCGACGCCGGCCAGCGGCAAGGCACCGAACAGGCGCTCGGGCTCACCGTCTACGCCGACAATCTCGATGTGGCGCGGCGCGCTGGTATATTGGTATTGGCCGTCAAACCGCAGCTGCTCGGCCGGGTCGCCGTTGGGCTGGCCGCCGCGGCGCAACAGCAACGCCCACTCGTGATCTCGATCGCCGCCGGTGTGCGACTCGCGGACATCGAGCGCTGGCTCGGCGGCAATCTCCCGATTGTGCGCGCGATGCCGAACACGCCGGCCCTCATCGGTAGCGGTGCCTCGGGATTGTTTGCCAACGCGCAGGTCAGCGATGCCCAACGCGACCAGGCCGAATCTATCCTGCGCGCCGTCGGCGTAACGGTGTGGGTGGATGACGAACATCTGATTGACGTCGTTACCGCGCTTTCCGGCAGCGGACCGGCGTTTTTTTTCCTGGTGTTGGAAGCACTCGAACCGGCGGCGATCGCCGCCGGCCTCAACCCGAAACAGGCGCGGTTGCTTACGCTCGAGACCGCTTTCGGCGCGGCCAAGATGGCGCTCGAAGGCGGGGAAGAACCGACGCAGCTGCGCAAGCACGTCACCTCACCCGGCGGCACCACCGAGCAGGCGATCATG
>JBGPGJ010000254.1:0-3941 GCA_041483795.1 Sulfurifustaceae bacterium | reverse complement strand
TGGCGGCGTCCACGCCGTTCTTGCGCGCGAAGCTGAGCGCCTCGCTCACCGCCTCGATGGTCAGCGCCACCACGATCTGGTTGCAGGCCTTCGCCACCTGGCCGGCGCCGTGGTCGCCGACATGCACGATGTTCTTGCCCAGCTTTTCGAACAACGGCTTGACGCGCTCGAACACCGCGGCCTTGCCGCCGACCATGATGGAGAGCGTGGCATTGATCGCGCCCGCCTCGCCGCCCGAGACCGGCGCATCGAGCATTTCGACGCCGCGCTTGCCTAGCTCCGCCGCGAAGCGGCGCGTCGCCGCAGGCGAAATCGTGCTCATATCCACCACGACCGAACCCTTGCGCGCACCTTGGGCAACGCCGTTTTCACCCAGAATCACCTGCTCCACGTCCGGCGTATCGGACACCATGATAAAGATCACGTCCGCGTTCGCCGCCGCCTCCTTCGGTGAGCCGCAACCCGTGGCGCCGGCGTCGGTGAGCGGCTTAATCGTTTGCGCGCGCCGACCGTATACCCACAGCGCGTGACCGGCCTTGCGCAGGTTAAGCGCCATCGGCCGGCCCATGATTCCGGGTCCAATGAATCCAATCTTCGTGCTCATCTGATTTCTCCGCTATCGTAAAAAGTGACGGCCGGAAACAGGGCCCTTGTACCTCATGTCATTCGGCATTATTGCGGAAGTTGATGCGTAAAGCGAAGTTGCTCCGCGCACCACTGCGCGACGGATAAGAGCGCGCTATCGTGAAGGTAACCACCCACGAGTTGCAAGCCGAGCGGGAGTCCGTGTGGACCGAGCGCCGCAGGAATCGTGATCGCCGGTACGCCGGTGAGAGTCCAGATGGTGCAGAACGCCGGATCGCCGGTACGCTCGAGCGTGGCCGGCGCCTCGCCGCAGGCGGGCGGCGTGAGGATCGCGTCGAACCGCGCCAGCGCAGGCGCGAGTTCCACTTGCAGACGCTCGCGCCGGGCAAGCGCCTCGCGATACGCGCCAACGGCGATGGTGTGACCTTCATCGAGCAATGCGTTCAACTCGGCGCTCAGTTGCGCGCGGGCGCGTTCCTGCAACGACCCGAACTCGCGCGCGGCCTCGAAGGCCATGATCTGCCGCAGCACGCCGTGGGCGCCATCGAACTCTTTACTCAGCTCGAGCGGCTCCACTTTTGCGCCGGCGCGCGTGAACGACTCCACGCTTTCGGCGAAGACACGCTGCTGCGCCTCCTCGGCAAGCGTCCACACCGGCGAGCGCACGGCGGCCAGGCGCGGGGGCGGTATCGGCGTGCGCACCTCGAAATCCAATGCGGAAGAGTCCCGGAGGCTTTGTGGATCGGACGGGTCGTGTCCGGCAAGCGACCGCGCGAGCAAGGCCGCGTCGCGCACCGTGCGCGCGAACACACCGACCTGATCGAGTGTGGGCGCGAACGCGAGAATCCCGGCGCGTCCGATGGCGCCCTGGCTCGGCTTATAGCCAACGACGCCGCAAAACGCGGCCGGGCGAATGACCGAGCCGTTGGTCTGCGTGCCGATCGCGCCCGGAACAAAGCCCGCCGCGACCGCCGCCGCCGAACCCATGGATGAGCCGCCCGGCGTATGCGCCGGATTCCAAGGATTGCGCGTCGGACCGGGATGAAAATACGCCAGCTCCGTGGTCACGGTCTTGCCGAGCACGAAGGCGCCGGCGTCCTCAAGCCGGCGTACGGCGGTCGCAGATTCCGTGGGGACGAATTCCTCGAACAGCGGCGAGCCCATGCGCGTCGGAATGCCGCGCGTGTGAACGATGTCCTTGACCCCGAGCGGGACACCGAGCAGCACGTTGTTATTGCCCGCCTTGCGTGCACGATCGGCGTGTCGCGCTTTTTCGAGCGCCGCCTGCGGGTCGAGCCAGGCGAAGGCGTGAATTTGGGGCTCGAGCTTGGAAATGCGCTCGAGGCAGTCGCGAGTGAATTCTTCAGAGGTAAAACGACCGGCGCGCATCCCTTCGAGCACCGCGAGCAGATCCAGGCGGTGCAGCGCCATCCCTCACGACCAGGGGTTGAGCCAGTTCGGCGGACGACCGGTGGTGAGTACGGCGACGAGATTCTGCGCCGCGGTCATGGCCATTTTGCGTCGCGTCGCCTCGGTGCTGCTGGCGATATGCGGCGCGAGCACGACATTTTTCAATTCAAGAAATTTCGGATTCAACTTCGGTTCGCCTTCGAATACATCGAGACCGGCCGCCGCGATGCGTCCTTCCTTGAGCGCCCGCACGAGCGCTGCATCGTCCACCACTCCGCCGCGCGCGGCGTGGATCAACAACGCGGTCTGTTTCATCCGTGCCAGTTGCTGTTCACCGATGAGATGATGCGTTTCGGGCGAGTACGGCACGTGCACCGTGACAATGTCGGCGCGCGCTAGCAACTCATCGAACGACGTATACGCGGCCTGGCATTGCTGCTCGACGTTGGAATCGAGCCGCTTGGGCTCGTGATAGAGCACCGTCATGTCAAAGCCACGCGCGCGCCGCGCTACCGCTTGGCCGATGCGCCCCAACCCGACGATGCCAAGCGTCGCGTGATGCACGTCGCGCCCGAGCATCTGCTTAAGTTTCCAGCCTTTCCACTCGCCGGCGCGCAGGTACGCCTCGGCCTCGGTTACGCGACGCGCGGTTGCCAGGATCAATGCCCACGTGAAATCGGCGGTGCTGTCGTCGAGCACGCCGGGCGTGTTGGTGGCCATGACCTTGCGTGCGGTACACGCGGCAAGGTCAATGTTGTTGTATCCGACGGCGATATTACAAACCGCCTTCAACTTCGGGCATTGCGCGAGCAGCGCGGCGTCAACACGATCGCTCAAAGTAACCAGCGCGCCGTCCTTGTCGGCGAGCGCCCGCGCGAGTTCCTCCGCAGTCAAGGGCCGGTCGGATTGGTTGTCGCTGACATCGAAGTGGCGTGCGAGAGTGTCAAGGGTTTCGTCGAATACCTCACGTGTCACTAGCACTTTGGGTTTCATAGACCCTCCTCTCGCCTACTTTATACCTGCCATCCTCACGATACGCCGTCAATTTCATCAACCCCGGCCCGGCCATCCATCATGGTCACATCCGTTACTTATACAGCACGTGCGGCAACCACAGACCGATCGCTGGAAATATGTAAAGCAGAATCAACGCAATCACCTGGATCCCCATGAACGGCATCATGCCGGCGAAGATCTGGTTCAACGTCACGTGCGGTGGCGACACACCCTTGAGATAAAACGCCGCCATCGCCACCGGCGGCGACAGGAATGCCGTCTGGAGATTCAGCGCTACCAGCAGGCCGAAGAACAACGGATCGATGTGGAAGTGCGGCAGCAGCGGCAGGAAGATCGGCATGAAGATGATGATGATTTCCGTCCATTCCAGCGGCCAGCCCAGGATAAAGATGATGAACTGGGCCAGCATCATGAACTGCACCGGCGTCATATCGAGCGAGAGTACCCATTTCTCGATCAGCTCCTGCCCGCCGAGCAGCGCGAACGCCGCCGAGAAGATGCCGGAACCGACAAAGAGCCAGCACACCATCGCACTCGTCTTGGCGGTGAGATAGGACGATTCCCTGACGATCACCCCAAGTTCTTTCGTCGTCTTCCAGATTACCGCGCCCGGATTCGAGCTGGCGGCCGGCGCCTCGCGCCAAAAACCGATGAAGCGATAGATTCCCGCGAGGACGAATCCACCGAATCCGCCGATCGCCGCCGCCTCGGAGGGCGTTGAAAGGCCGAACACGATCGAGCCGAGCACTGCGAGGATCATCAGCGCGAGCGGAAAGAACGAGGTGAGTAGCATCTTGAACACCTCGAGCCGCTCCCAGTTCCAGAGCCAGTAGATGACTGCGATGGCGCCGATGCCGACCCCGAACACGATCCACAGCCACAGGGGCACGGGCAGCCGCTCGGGTGCCGCGGCCGCGGCTGCTGTTTTG
>JBGPGJ010000253.1:0-3949 GCA_041483795.1 Sulfurifustaceae bacterium | reverse complement strand
GTAGTAGTTATCAAAATCAACGTGAAAAGCGGTGAAATCGCGCAGGTGTTCCTTGTGCATGCGCGCAATCAATTGCTTCGGCGTCACGCCGTCCTTTTCGGCGCGCAACATGATTGGTGTGCCGTGCGTATCGTCGGCGCACACGTAGTGCACGGTCTGCCTCTGCATGCGTTGGAAGCGCACCCAGATATCGGCCTGGATATAGCCGACCAGATGACCGATGTGAATTGGACCGTTGGCGTATGGCAGAGCGTTGGTGACGAGGATTTTTCGTTTGTCGGTCATGCGCGGTGTTTGAAGAGTAACAGGCAATTGTTAAGGCGCAGTTATGATAAGGGAAATCGCGGCTCGCGTCCCGCGCGGCGGCTGACATTTCGCGGGGCAGGGTGTAGCATGGCGGCCTCGACAAGACGGTATTTCCGGAGAATTTTTTCGATGGCGGTGTCACAGCTTCAAGTGGAAACGGCGATTAAGGAAGTCGTTGACCCTTATTTGGAAAAGGACCTCGTCGCCGCCAAGGCGGTGAAGCATATCGCCGTGAACGACGGCACGGTCACCGTGGACGTGGTGCTCGGTTACCCGGCCAAGGGTTATCAGGACACGCTCGCCGCGAAGTTGAAGGAAAAAATCGCTGCCATCGCCGGGGTGAGCAAGGCGATCGTCAACGTTTCCTCTAAGATCGAAGCCCACGGTGTGCAGAAAGGCACCAAGCCTTTACCGAACATCAA
Source organism: Sulfurifustaceae bacterium (assembly GCA_041483795.1). Classification (GTDB taxonomy): domain Bacteria; phylum Pseudomonadota; class Gammaproteobacteria; order Acidiferrobacterales; family Sulfurifustaceae; genus JAHFQD01. Next base: position 3,221 of record JBGPGJ010000253.1, on the reverse strand, counting down.
GAATGTCATTGCGGTTGCCTCGGGCAAGGGTGGCGTCGGCAAATCCACGGTGGCGGTCAATCTCGCGTTGGCGCTATCGGTCGAGGGGGCGAGCGTCGGTATTCTGGATGCGGATATCTACGGCCCGAGCCAACCGCGGATGCTGGGCGCGAATACAAAGCCTGAGTCGAAGGACGGCAAAACCATCGAACCGGTGACAAGTCACGGTTTGCAATCCATGTCCATCGGTTACCTTATTGACGAAGAGACGCCGATGGTCTGGCGCGGGCCGATGGTGACGCAGGCGCTCGAGCAATTGTTGCGCGATTCGAATTGGAGAGATCTCGATTATCTGATTGTGGACCTTCCGCCCGGCACGGGTGACATCCAGCTCACGCTCGCGCAGAAGGTGCCGGTGACCGGCGCGGTCATCGTTACCACGCCGCAGGAGATCGCACTGCTCGATGCGCGCAGGGGGCTTAAGATGTTCGAGAAGGTCGAGATCCCGGTGCTCGGAATCGTCGAGAACATGAGTACGCACATCTGCTCGAAATGCGGCCACGAAGAGCACATCTTCGGCGAGGGCGGAGGCCGGCGTATGGCCGAGCAATACAGCGTCGAGTTTCTCGGCGCACTGCCGCTCGATATGCGTATCCGCGAGGAAACCGACTCCGGCAAACCCACGGTGATCGCCGATCCCGAGTGCGGCATCGCGCAGCTCTACCGCGAGATTGCACGCCGCGTAGGCGCCAAGTTGTCGTTGCAGAAAAAAGACTACGCGTCGAAATTTCCGAACATCGTTATTCAGAATACGTGAGGGCCAGAACACGTTAGGTGTAAGGGGTGAGGAGTAAAGCGAAACGGTATAAAATCTCCTCACACTTCACCCCTTACGCCTCACTCCTTACTCCTAACACAAAAAAATGGGAATCAAATCCGACAAGTGGATCCGCCGCATGGCCGAGCAGAGCCGCATGATCGAGCCGTTCGAGCCCAATCAGGTCAAGCGCACCGGTAACGGCCCGATCGTGTCCTACGGCACCTCGAGCTACGGCTACGACGTGCGCTGTTCGGATGAATTCAAGATATTCACTAACATCAACTCCACGATCGTGGATCCGAAGCAGTTCGACGCCAAGTCGTTCGTTGACTTCAAAGGCGACGTGTGCATTATCCCGCCGAATTCGTTCGCCCTGGCGCGCACCGTGGAATACTTCCGTGTCCCACGCGACGTACTCATCCTCTGCCTCGGAAAAAGTACGTACGCGCGCTGTGGAATTATTGTAAACGTAACGCCTTTGGAGCCCGAGTGGGAAGGGCACGTGACACTGGAGTTCTCCAACACCACGCCCTTGCCCGCGAAGATTTACGCTAACGAAGGCGTGGCGCAGGTGATTTTCATCGGGGGCGACGAGGTCTGCGAAACCTCGTACAAAGACCGCGGCGGAAAGTATCAGGGACAGCAGGGCGTCACGCTGCCCAAGATATAACGTTATGCGACGTGCGCGCGTATGCTCGCTGCGCGATTACGATACCAGTTCGAATTGAGAACCGGGTTGTCGTTTTTGAATTTCAGCGATAATGTTTTCGTGTACCCAGAGAAAGCGCACGCGCGACAGTGCCATGACCGTGAACTTGCGCGGTTTGAGTGCGGCAATCGCGCTGTACGAATTGTCGGTTCCCCCGTTGATCGCCTTCTTCTCGCCATCCGCCGCGGTCAATTGTAAATCGCCCTGCAGCAGATACAGATTCCACCGATCCGTGGTGCCGCGCTCGAGGAGCACGGCATTCGCAGGTGCCGCGTAGACGGGGCAACTCGTCGCCAGCTCCTTTTGTTGGCCCATGGTGAGGTCGCGAAAGTGCAGAAAATGCCGGATATCCTCGACCTCGGCGTATTCACGCGGTTGCGATAAGAACCTTTGCAACTTTTCGCAACTCGCGTCATGCAGAGCGGGGTTGTACCACCGAGCCGAGCCGGTGTCGGTGTTTAATCCAGGAGCGGCAACAGCGGGGGTGGAAGAGGGGGCCGCAGAGGGCGGTGTCGTTTGCCGCGGTTGCGCCGGCGTCGGCCCTTTCGAGCCACGCATGCTTTCCATGATCTTCGTTTCGACCGATTTACGCGCGTCTTTCTTGACGAAAGCGTTATGAATGCGCTCCTTTAGCGCGATGAATATTTCGATGTCTTTGCGCGATGTCGATGCCGGTCCAATCAGGTTAAGCAACTCGATGACCGGCGTACCAGAATCTTCATTGGCGAGTGTGTCGCGCAGCAAGGCCGCGTACTGGCCTAGTGTGGTGCCGCGGTCGAAAAGAATAGGCACGAATATCGGTACACCCGGACTGTCCTTCAGCGTGTATTCCAGCAGCAACTCCAGGCCGTAGTAGATGCTGTTCTCGCGCTTCTTCTGTTGAAACATGGTGAGTTCGTTCTGTGGCGCACCGCTGACCGGATAGAGCATGCGCACCACCGCATCCGCTAACAGCAGCGTTTCCGCGCCCCACGGTTTTTGTTGACGCGACTGATAGATCAGGCCAATCCGAAAACGGTGATCGTCAACATTGGCGGCGTACTCCTTAAGGTAGTTGGCGGTGTACGCGGCGAAGCCGCGGGTCAGCTCGGGATCGAGCTGGAGCGTTTTCCGCTCGGTCACGTGACCGAGCTCTCCGCGGGTGCTCAGCATCAGCAGGTTACCGAGACGGGCAAAGGACGGCAGTGCACTCATACGCCTTACTATAGTCTCGACAGGGATGGGGGTGGAGGGGTCGTCTTCAATGGGGTCTTCATGGGATCGGCAATAGCGCCAAAACCAGCCGCATCCTTCGGTTAGGTGGGCGCGGGCAGGCGGTCGGCGGCGATGACGATGCCATCGCGGTCGGCATAAAGATAATGTCCCAGCGTAAACGCGACGCCTGCGAACTGTACGACGACGTCGGCTTCGCCGGTGTAGTTCTTGTTGCTCCTGCGCGGCATCGTGCCCCGTGCTTTGATGCCGATCGCAAACTTTGCGATGTCGCGCGAGTCGCGAACACAGCCGTTCACGATCACGCCGGCCCAGCCGTTTTTCGACGCGAGCAATGCAAGTTGATCGCCCAACAGTGCGCAGCGCGTCGAGCCGCCGCCATCCACGACCAGCACTTTGCCGTGTCCGGCGCTCTCGAGTTTCTCGCGCACCCGCGTGTTATTGTCCGCGACCTTGAGCGTGACGATCTCGCCCCAGAAGTCGGTCACACCGCCATAGTCG
>JBGPGJ010000252.1:0-3976 GCA_041483795.1 Sulfurifustaceae bacterium | reverse complement strand
GGCGATCCTCAAACGCGGCCGCGCCAAGATTCGTTCGATCAACCGCCGCTTTCAGTCGCATAACGGCTTCCTGGAAGTGCGCAACGCACGGGTGTTCGAGCGCTACCCCTTCGCGCTGCTTGAGTTGTTCCACCTGACGCAGACACACCCGGAACTCAAGGGCGTGCGCGCCGACACGATCCGACTCGTGCGCGCGAACCTAGATCGCATCAACGCTGATTTTCGCCGAAACATCGCCTGTCGCAGTCTGTTCATGGAAATCCTGCGCGCCCCCAGCGGGCTCACGCACGAGCTACGACGCATGAACGCCTACGGCGTACTCGGGCGTTACCTGCCCGCCTTCGGGCGCGTCGTCGGTCAGATGCAGCACGACCTGTTCCACGTTTATACCGTGGATCAGCACATGATCTTCGTTGTGCGCAATCTGCGGCGCTTCACCGTCCCGAAATTCAGTCATGAATTCCCACTTGCAAGCAGCATCGTTCAGGGTCTGGTGAAGCCCGAGCGGCTTTACCTCGGAGGCCTGTTCCACGATATCGCCAAGGGTCGCGGCGGCGATCACTCGGTGTTGGGCCAACAGGAAGCCGAAGATTTCTGTCGGTTGCACCAGATGAGCGAATACGATACGCGTTTAGTTTCGTGGCTCGTACGACACCATCTCGTCATGTCGAACACGGCGCAGCGCGAAGATATCCACGACGCCGAGGTGGTACGGCGCTTTGCGCAGCTCGTCGGCGACAAAGAACGCCTCGACAACCTGTATTTGCTTACGGTCGCGGACATGCGCGGCACCAGCCCCAAGGTGTGGAACGTCTGGAAAGGGAGATTGCTTTCCATGCTGTACCACGCCACGCTGCACGAGCTGCGCCGCGGCGTGGCGCAGCCGATCGACCTGGAGGCGCGCGTCAACGACCTGCGCACGGAAGTGATGCAACAACTCACGGACAAGGGCATTCCGGCGCGCGTGGTGGAGGAACACTGGGAGCGCATGGACACGGATTATTTCCTGCGCCATGACGCCGAGAGCCTCGCCTGGCATGCCGAGGTCATCACGACCACACCGGCGTCGGAGCTTCCGATTGTGGCGGTGCGTCATCACCCGGAGGCCGGCGGGACCGAGATCTTGGTGTATGCGCCGGACCGCAAGGGTTTATTCGTGGACCTCACGGCCGGCATTGACCGGCTCAACCTCTCGATCTGGGACGCGCGCATCCACACCACGCGCTTCGGTTTCGCCCTCGATACGTTTGTCGTGCTCGATCACGCGAATCAACCGATCGTCGAACCGGCGCATCTGGCGCAGATTCAACAAGCGATGCGCGAGCAACTACTGAATCCGCGTCCCGGCCGCGACATGCATCACGCGCAACTCGCGCGCGCGCTCAAGCACTTCCCGATTGAGACCAGCGTCAGTTTCGGCCTCTCGCCGAATGGTCAAACCACCGTCATGGAAGTCACAGCCCAAGACCGACCCGGATTGCTCTATCACGTGGCGCTCGCATTGGCGGCATGCAAGGCGCGGCTCGTAACGGCCAAGATTGCGACCTTCGGCGAGCGCGCCGAGGATATTTTCTTCATCCTAACCAGCGACGGTCGGCTCGTGAGCGACCCGGTGCAACAGAAACAGCTCGAAACCGAGATCAAACAACGACTCGATCCCATCGCCGCCGAAACACAGGTTCGGTCTGCGGAGGCATAACTTCATCTCGATTCTTGTCCCTTAGTCTGACTTAAATTATGTCATCCGCCCAGGTACGCATGTTGTACCTGGGGGTTCTTGAGCAACGCCGATGCGGCATCGGTGAGTGCGATCTGCCCGCCTTCCATCACGTAGCCACGGTGGCTCACTTCGAGCGCCAGCTTCGCGTTTTGCTCGACGAGCAACAATGTAACGCCCTCTTTGGCAATGCGGCGGATGATCCCGAAAATTTTCTGCACCAGCATCGGCGCGAGCCCCATGCTGGGTTCGTCGAGCAGCAGCAGCCGCGGGCGGCTCATGAGAGCGCGACCGATGGCAAGCATCTGCTGCTCGCCGCCGGAGAGCGTTCCCGCTATTTGATCGCGGCGTTCGGCGAGATGCGGAAGTAACTCGAATACGTACTCGAGATCTTTACGTACCCCGGAACCGTCCGTGCGCGCGTAGGCTCCGAGTTGCAGATTTTCAACCACGGTCAGGCGACTGAAAATGCCGCGCCCTTCCGGCACCAGCGCGATACCGCGGCGCACGAGTTCGTACGAAGGTAATCCGGTAATCGGCGCCCCATCGAAACTGACGGTTCCACTGCTGGGCGGAATCATTCCGGCGAGCGCCTTGAGCGTGGTCGTCTTGCCGGCGCCGTTCGCGCCGATCAAGCAAACTAATTCCCCGCGGGCGACGGTAAATCCAATACCCTTGACCGCTTTGATGTGCCCGTAGGCAACCTCCAGGTCGCGCACCTCGAGTAGCATCACGCGAGTGTCCCACCGAGATAGGCCTCGATCACTTTTGGATCGCGTTGCACGTCCCGCGGCAAACCCTCGGCGATCTTCTTGCCGTAGTCGAGCACCGCGACGCGATCGCATACACCCATGACGAGCTTTACGTGATGTTCGATCAAAAGCACCGTCACGCCATCCGCGCGAATGGTTTGCAACAATTCCTGGAGCTTGGCGGTCTCCGAATGGTTCATGCCCGCCGCCGGTTCGTCGAGCGCCAGCAACACCGGATCGGTCGCCAACGCGCGCGCGATCTCTAGCCGACGTTGATCGCCGTAAGGCAGGTGTTTCGCCAACGCCTGCGCGTGGCGGCCGATACCGACGTAACCCAGCATCGCTCGCGCGCGCGTTTCGATTGCCTGCTCTTCGACGCGCGTTGCGCGATCGCGCAACACCGCACCGAGCACCCCTGCACGTGTGCGCGCGTGCCGCCCGACCATGACGTTTTCGAGCGCGGTCATATTGGCGAACAGACGGACGTTTTGAAACGTGCGCGCGATGCCGCGCGTCACGACTTCGTTCGGTTTTAGACCGGACAAGGATTGTCCGTTCAGCTCGATGACACCGGCATCGGACGTGTACAGGCCGGTGAGCACGTTGAAGAAAGTGGTTTTGCCGGCGCCGTTCGGTCCGATCAGACCGTAGATCTCCCCGCGGCGAATCGTCAGCGATACGTCGTCGAGCGTGACCAGCCCGCCGAAATGCTTCGATATGCCGTTGACCGAAAACCAGGCGTTCGAATCGCGCACCGACCGCGTCGTCGCTTCAGCGCTTGGTGTCATAGAGCGACGCCTGTTCCTGCGCCAACACGGCGCTATCGGAGGAAAACTCCCGGCGCCGGCGCACCGAGGGCAGTAATCCCGCCGGTCGGAAGATCATAACCAGTACGAGCGCGAGTCCGAACACCAGCAGCCGCAGTGCGGTGGGATCGGTGATCACACGCCCAAAAAGCAGCTGTTGAATGTCGCCGAGATAGCGTAACGCCTCCGGCAACATCGTGAGCAGGATCGCGCCCAGGATCACGCCGGCGATATTACCCATGCCGCCGAGCACGACCATGCACACGACGATGATGGACTCGAAAAGATTAAAGCTCTCCGGACTGATGAAGCCCTGAAACCCGGCGAACAGCCCGCCGCTGATGCCGCCGAAGGAGGCACCCATGGCAAAGGCCAGTAACTTTATATTGCGCGTGTTGATTCCCATGGCTTCGGCCGCGACTTCATCCTCGCGAATGGCGACCCAGGCGCGCCCGATGCGCGAGTCCTGCAAACGCATCGAAACGAAGATAACAATCAACGCGAGCGCGAGGAATAGGTAGTAATACAAGTAAAGATTGGGCACGTTCAGGCCCAGAAACTTTTGGGTTTGGCTGAAATCGATGCCCGCGACCTTGACCGGGTCGATCATATTGATGCCCTGCGGTCCATTGGTGATGTTCACCGGCGCGTTCAGATTAGTGAGAAAGATGCGAACGATCTCGCCGAAGCCGAGCGTGACG
>JBGPGJ010000251.1:0-3986 GCA_041483795.1 Sulfurifustaceae bacterium | reverse complement strand
GTGGCTGAATGTCGGGTTGGGGTTGCTGTTTCTGCTCACGGGCTTGGCCAACGTCTTGCTCATGTACCGCATTTGGGGTTACCCCTACGACAAGGCCGCGTCAAAGAGTAGCGCCCCGCGGTCTCTGGTCCTGATCCATCGGGCCACGGGCTACGTATTTGTCCTGATCTATCTCTATCTGATGAGCCAGATGTTGCCGCGCATCTGGCACTACCAGATCGAGTTGCCGCCGCGCAGCGTCATGCACCTGACGCTCGGTCTCGCCATCGGCATCATTTTGGTGATCAAGATCGCGATCGTTCGTTTCTTCAAGCATCTCGAATCTCCACTGGTCCCGGCGTTGGGCACCGGCCTGCTCATTTGTACCGCGCTGTTGGTGGGGCTGTCGGTGCCGTTCGTGTTCAAGGAGCAATACCTGAGCCAGCAGGCCTTCGGCTCGGTGTTGTCGGAGGGCAACCTCGATCGGCTTAAGACGCTGCTGCCGCGCGCGGGATTTCCGCCCGAGGCCGACGTCAATGAATTGGCGTCGGTCGGCGGGTTGCAAAAGGGCAGACAGGTTTTGCTCAGTAAGTGCGTGCAGTGCCACGACCTGCGCACGGTGCTGGTGCGACCGAAGACGCCGGAGGCCTGGCTGCAAACGGTGAACCGCATGGCCGAGCGCGCGGTCATCGGTAAGCCGATCGAACTTCGCGAGCGTTGGGTCGCCGCCGCCTACCTGGCCGCGATCTCGCCGGACCTGCGAGAGGCGGTACTGGTTAAGCGGGAGCAGGATCTCAAAACGGAACAGGCCATCGCCACCGTGCGCAATCTTCCGACCGGGTTGCGTTTTGACATGAACACCGCGAAACAGACGGTCGAGGCCAAATGCATCCAGTGTCATGCCTTGCCAAATCCACAGCTTGCGTCAATCGCGGAAGTGAAAACGCTGGTCGCGCGCATGGCGGGCAACGGGTTGACCGCCAGCCCGGAGGAGTTCGGCCAGATCGTCTTCTATCTCGGTGCGAAACTAGACGCCGCATCGGCGCCGGTGAAGTAGCCGACGGTTCGATCGAGAAAGCCGGCGGACCAAGCGAGACCGGCGTGGCGCGCATCGTGATCTTCGATGGCCTATGCAATCTCTGCTCCAACAGCGTGCGGTTCATTATCCGACACGATCGCCAGGGCGTTTTAAAATTCGCGGCCGCACAATTGGCGACGGGACGGGCGCTGCTGATTCAATATGGTATGAACCCGCAACAACTCGAAACATTTGTATTAGTAAAGGCTGGCCGGGTCTATGTGCGCAGCAACGCGGCGCTGCAAATCGCCGCGGAACGGGATGGGCCGTGGCCAGCGCTGCGGGTTTTGTGCGTCATTCCGCGACCGCTGCGTGATTCGTTGTACAGCCTGGTGGCGCGGAACCGTTACCGGTGGTTCGGCAAACAGGATCGATGCATGATCCCGACCGATGACATCAAGTGGTGATTCATTGGGTCCGACGAACTCGGCGGATAAAACGGCGACCGCGATCTCCCTCCGTCTGGATCCCCTCCTATTGCAGGGTAGCTAATGGAAGCGTATTTTAGGTTTGCCCGACGCCCTGGATAGTCCCAATATGGAGGGTGCACCATGAGTAACCACGCTTCTCGCCGTTTATGCAGCGTAGTGCTGTCTGTTGTCTCTTGTTTTCTTATTGCCTTTTCTTTTGGCGCGTGTAGTGGAGGGGGAGGCAGCTCCAGCACGAGTCAGGATCCGCAAACTTCGGCGACCACACCCCCCGACAATGAAACCCCGCCGGGCCCGGGGACCTCGCCGCTGGCGAAGGTAATTTATAGCAATGGAAACGACATCTATGTCGTCAACGAAGACGGTTCTGCGCGTTATGTTCTGGCAGCAAACGCGCGATACGGAGTGGTCGCTACCGACGGACGGGTCGTGTATTGGAGCCCCAGCGATAGGGCTATCTACCGCGTTAACCTCGATGGCAGCAATTTAGTTGCCTTGGTTTCGGATGTCTCCGATCCGGGGCTCTATTCGTATCGACCGATTAACGTGACGTCGAATGGCTGGGTTGTATATGAACAGAGCACAGACACCCCCACGTACATCGTCGACCTCTACAGTATTCCGCTGGATGGTAGCTCCGGGGCGGTGATCTTGGCGAACTCGCCGGGCTACGATCGGTTCCAGGGCGAGAGCCGCGACGGACGAGTCATCTACGGTATAAGTCCTTCTGATGTTTCCGGCGGTTCCTTTAGCATTAACAGCGTCAACCCGGATGGAACGGACGCGCGGCTGCTCGTCGAAGATCCAGCGCTTCCGCTCACCTACCTCGTAACTTCTCCGGAAGGCCGATTGCTCTACCGCGTGGGTGACGGGGTCCACACGTCTCGGATATTTCAGGCGAACGAAGACGGCTCGGGGGCGCAACCATTGATTCCATCCGCCAGCGGTCAAATCTATTTCTTGGATCTGGTGGGCGAGCATGTGATCTACTCGACTTGTCTTTCGGGGGCACCGTTCTGTAAGTACGGCTACCGCAATGGTATCGGTATGGTGAACGCCGACGGCAGCGATAGTCGGCTACTTTTCTCTATACCTATAAATATGATCGACTATGGAGGGATTCTTAACGGTACTCGTGTGGTCTACGCGGTAAGTTACGGCACTGATCAAGGTGTCTATAGCATTCGTTTCGATGGAACCGACATCTTGCGAATGGCGAACTCGGGCTGTTGCGCATTTGTAACAGCCACCGGCCAAATCGTCTTTCAGGAAGGATCTTATCGAGCAGAGCAGCTTCAAGCGATTGACCCAACAACCGGCACTGTGCTGTTACTCGACGATTTGTTATGGGGCCAAACAGCCGTCGGAAACACGCGAAACGGTAGAGTCATTTACTGGGGCGCCCACCGCGATGACGAAGGCTATTCGCTTTACAGCAATGCCATCAATGGTACGGCGAGCACGCTGCTGGGGCGAGACTTGCGTAGCCCCATGAATGCCAGGACGGGAAATATATTGGCGATCTACGAGTCGCAGGGGTCTTGACCTGCGCCGAAATTGCCAGCGGACTAGAATCGGCACGGCCGTTCGTCGCAACCGCCTTTCCTGGGTGCGCGGCCACCCGGATGGAGCTGAAACGGGGCGGTGGTGTCGGCGCCTGCGCGTGACCCCCGAACAGGGGTTGGAAGTCGTCGTGCCCGAGAGTTATAGCGGAGCGGCGGACATTCCTCGTTTGTTGGAATGAAAACGGCGCTGGATTCGCGCGGCGCTCGAACGCGCAGGTCAATCGCAAATTCCTTGATCCCGAGACGGCATGGCATGTCGCGGGCAGATCACGCTGCCCGCGCCGGAAAAAAGTTGGGAATTAAAAGCCAGGGAGACGGACGCGGCGGGGATTGCGCTTCGTGCGATCGCGACACCTTCCTCCGTGTTTCTTCCAAGCGGTAGTTCATAATACGACGGTGCCTTTGCTTCGCCTCGACAACGTTTCACTCGCCTACGGTCATCACCCGTTACTGGCGCACGTGGACTTCCAGGTTGATGCCGGTGAGCGGGTGTGTTTGGTGGGACGAAATGGCACGGGCAAGTCCACCCTATTTCGCGTCATTACCGGAGTGGCGTCGCCGGACGACGGCGAGGTTTGGCGTAGGGACACTTTGCGCATCGCGCATCTTGAACAGGAAGTGCCCGCCGATACCGATGAGACCGTGTTTGAGGTGGTGGCGGGAGGACTGGGAGAATCGGGTGCGCTCCTGACCTCGTACCACAATGCGACGCATCAAAGCGGCGCGGCGGACGCGGCATTTCTCGAGCGCCTGGCGACGTTGCAGGCGCACATCGAGGTGCTCGGCGGCTGGAACATCGGTCAGAAGATCGAGATGGTCCTGAGCCGGTTGAACCTGCCCGCGGACAAGCGCCTCGCCGATTGTTCCGGTGGGATTCGACGGCAAGTGATGTTGGCGCGGGCGCTGGTGAGCGCACCGGATGTGTTGTTGCTGGAC
>JBGPGJ010000250.1:0-3998 GCA_041483795.1 Sulfurifustaceae bacterium | reverse complement strand
TGCGAAGCCCGACGCGCCAATACGGCATGAATTGATACACGCCCTGCAAATACCAGCCCGACTGTTTGGCCTCGTAGGACGCGGTGTTGGTGGCCCCCAAGACGCCATCCGAGTCGTAGGTGAGATCGCCGCTGTCGCGCCGGCGAATGTATTCCGCTTGCAGTTTGAAGTTGGTGTAGACCGTGTTTCCGTTTGGCGCGTATTTCCACACGAAGTCCGCGACCCACAGGCGGCTGTCGCCGCTGAAAGAATTGGTCACGGTGTTGCCGGCAAGATCGGTGTCGGAGAATTCGCGATGCTGCGGCGCGGTGCTGAGCGCTGACAGACCTGCGCGCCAGCTGTGACTGTTGCCGACGTCGCCGCCGAGATGTACGAATAGCGTGCTCGCCCCGGCGCCGTTTTTGTCGCGATCGCCGCCCGGGAACGGGCGCCCGCGGCCGATCTCCGCACCGAATTCAAGGAAGAGGTCGCTCGGCGCGAGCCACTTGGCTTGGACGCCGTCGTCACCGAACTGCGTGCCGAGAAACGCCTGGTAAACGAGCGGCGCATCCACGAAATCCCATGTGTGCGCATGCTGTGAGTTCAGGTAGCCGATGCCCGAGAAAAATCGCCCGGCCTTGACGGTGAAGCCCTGCGATAACGCGATCGTTTGAATGAACGCTTCTTCCGCCGATACCGCGTCATCCGGATGAATCGAGAAATTCAATCCGCCGTAGAAGTACGGATCGATGTTGGCGTGGATACCGAGCTCGCTTTCGGCAAGACTGAATCCGCGCTTGCCGGGTCCGATCTGGATGTCGGACGGCACCGGGAAACCGGTGATGTGATAATTCGCCGAATCTTGCGACAGGTTGGTGTAGACACCGGAGAGGATCAACGAGATCGCGGGGTTGAAGCTGCCAGCGGACGCCGCCGGATTCGACACCGGTGCAGCCTTGGTCGTTTCGATACGATCCAGCCGTTGTTCGACGTCCTTTAAACGTTGTTCCGGTTCGGCCGGTTCCGCGGCCGGCACCGGTGCGGTGAGTGCGGCCGCAACGCCCGCGCATAGTATGTAGCGCAACATGGTATTCCTCCGGAAGTCAATCGACCCGGAAGCGGACTTCCGGGGGTTAATCAGTAACTGCGATCAGACGATTGAGCTTGAGGAATGCGGTGGGGCGCGCACGTGGTAACCGAGCGCGCGTTCGAGGGAAACGAAGATTGTCTGTGGCGGAACCGTGGGTGTGTCGTGCACCACGCCGATCGCGAAGCTGCAATCGGCCGCGGACGCCTTGCCGGGATTTTCGGCATAGAGATGCAACGCGCACGACGGGTTGTCGTGCTGGTGCAGGACGTGGTTGAGTTCATGTGTAAGCGCCGCCGCCTGAACGGCGAGAAACAGACCCGCGAGCAGCCCAAACGAAATTCGGCGTGATTGCGTCATGCCGTTATGAATGTACCGCCCGTACGCTGCGTTGGCAAGTGCGTGGGCTAACGTAACTCGCGAAGCACTGCAATCTCGTCGCAGGAGTTGTACTTGTAGCACTTCACGCAGATGCCCCAAACCTTCTCGGGCAGCGTTTCCACGGATACAGTCTGAACGCCGGGCCTGGGGAGCAATTCCGCGACGTTGCTGAGGGCTGAGTTCGCCGTCGGCCGACGGCGTTTCTTTGTAAAGTAACTCGCGTCTGACTATCATTCGAAATTCGTATTTCCGTGCCCGTGAATCGTATGTCGAGCGGGGTAAGCAGAACGGCCCGCCTTTTTCCGGTTTTTGCCGACGATGCGAACGGACGGTGTCGTCAGGGAGAATTATGCAGCAGCGCGTATCTGGTATCGCCCGCGACGACGTCTCGGATTTCCGGCATCTGTCACCAGAGATCCGCGGCGAACAGGTCCGCGCACTTTACCGCCAAGCACTGTCAGCCGTTCTTGGCAGCAACGTTGCCTTGCCGATACTGCTGTCCGCCGTCGTTTTTTGGAATTCCGTTTCTAAACCGGAGTTGCTCGCGTGGTTCACACTGATATGCGGCACCGGTGCCGTTCGCGTGGCCTTGGTATGGGCATACCGGTGCGCGCGGCCCGACCCCACTACCGTCGCCCGCTGGCGCAGGCGCTACACGTTGGGCGCACTGGCATCGGGTTCCCTTTGGGGTGCGGCGGGGATATTGTTTTTTGTCCCGGGCGCGCCGGAGAACCAGATTATTCTCGGGTTGGTCTTGGGCGGATTGTGCACCAGCTCGGTCGCCTCACAAGGCGCCCATTTGCCGACGTTCTACACGTTTTCTTTACCGATGATGTTGCCATACGTGGTGCGGTCGTTCATGGAATTCGACAGGATCTATTTTACCATCGCGGTCTTGGCGCTAGTTTATCTGATCGCAATGTGTTTCTTCGCGCGCAATTTCAACCGCACGCTAATCGAATCGTGGAGACTGCGATTCGAGAATGTCGCCTTGGTGGCCGAACTCACGGTCAAGAAGGAAGAGGCCGAACGCGCCAACGTCGCGAAATCGCGTTTTCTGGCGGCCGCCAGCCACGATCTGCGCCAGCCCCTGCACGCCTTGAGTCTTCTCGTCTCCACGTTGACTGGCAAAGCCCAGCATCCGGAGACGCGCCAGGTCGTTGACGAGATCAACCTCTCGCTCGAAGCGCTGGAAAGTTTATTCAACGCCTTGCTCGACATTTCCAAGCTCGATGCCGGTATCGTCACCGCGGAACGCACGGACTTCGCTATCCAGACGTTGCATAAAAAGCTCCAGCGCGAATTTGCGTTGGAGGCGCGCGCCAAGGGGCTGCGGTTGCGTCTGGTGGCAAGCGGGATGATCCTCTACAGCGATCCAACTTTAATCGAGCGGATCTTGCGTAATCTGATTTCCAACGCGATACGCTATACCGACGCCGGCGGCGTGGTTGTCGGTTGCCGTCGCCGCGGGGAGGGCGTTCGCATCGAGGTATGGGACAGCGGCCCGGGAATCCCGCCGCCGCAACAGCGCGAAATCTTCCAAGAGTTTTACCAAATCGGTAACCCGGAACGCGACCGCCGCAAAGGCTTGGGATTGGGGCTTGCGATCGTGGACCGCCTGGCGCGCTTGCTCGATCACGCGATCGACCTGCGCTCGGTGGTCGGACGCGGCTCGGTATTTGCCGTCACCGTGCCGCGCAGTCGCCGGACTCCGGTGGCGCCGCCCGTGACCGGCCGCAGCACGGACGCCAGCGTCGTTCTAGCCGGGGCCTGTGTCGTGGTGGTCGACGACGAAGCGGCGGTACTCAACGCCATGGGCGCGATTCTACGGGACTGGGGTTGTCGGCCGATCTTGGCGGACTCGGTCGAGGCCGCCCTGGCGCAATTACCCCCGGCTGAGCCTCCGCCCGACGTGATTCTCGCCGATTATCGCCTGCGCGCGGAACAGACCGGCGTCCAGGCGATCGCGCGGATTCAATCGGTATGGAATACACGCATCCCCGCCGCGATCGTCACCGCCGATACCGCGCCGGACCGTTTGCGCGAGGCACAGGCCAGCGGCTATCGCCTGTTGCACAAACCGGTACGGCCGGCGATATTGCGCGCGCTATTGTGCGATCTGATCCACAAATAATTCTCTACTGAAATCTGAGTGGGTGGTTTACACCCCTCTCCCCTCGCGGGAGAGGGGATGGGGAGAGGGGTAGAGTCGATGCGAACAATTTTCCGACCCGGTCAGTATCTTCGCGTTCTTCGCGTCTTTGCGGTGAACAGCCGGCAAATCAAAGGTTCCTTAGGTCTCATCGCCCGCGCCATGTTGGCGCAGCCAATTACCGGCGACGAGCGCGGCCTGCGTGCGATTGCTTACATTGAGGGCATTCAGAACGTCGCTGACGTGTTGCTTGACGGTGCCCTCGGTCAGCGCCAGCGTTTGGGCGATTTCCTTGTTCGATTTTCCTTGCCCCAGGAGTTTCAGAATATCCACTTGGCGCGGCGTCAAGGCCAGGGTCTCGCTGCCGGCGGTCGGGGTCGTCGCTGTCAAAACAGATGA
>JBGPGJ010000249.1:0-4009 GCA_041483795.1 Sulfurifustaceae bacterium | reverse complement strand
GTAATGATCATGGCGATCTTTGCCATGAGTCTCGATTTGTTGGTGGGCTACACCGGGCTGGTGAGCTTCGGCCACGCCGCCTACTTCGGCATCGCTGCCTATGCCGTCGCCCTGCTATCGCCCAAGTACGCCGCCGCCAGCCTCTGGCTGACTTTGCCGGCGGCGGTTCTAATCGCCGCCCTTGCCGCCTTCCTCATCGGTTTGTTCGTGCTGCGCACCAAGGGCCTTTATTTCATTATGGTCACTTTGGCGTTTGCACAAATGGTCTACTTTGTGTTCCACGACACCAAGTTGGGCGGCGGGTCCGACGGGCTGTATCTCAATTTTCGACCGGAAGTCAAGATCGTTGGCACGACCCTCTTCGATCTTGGTAATGAGCTGCACTTTTATTACCTCGTGCTTGTTATGATGATCGTCGTTTACTTTTTTCTGCGGCTGTTGTTGCGCTCGCCCGTGGGGCATGCGTTGGTCGGCATCAAGGCCAACGAGCACCGCATGCGTTCGCTCGGCTTTCCGGTTTTCCACTATAAGCTGGCGAGCTTCACCATCGCCGGGGGTCTGGGTGGGCTCGCCGGCTATCTTTCCGCGTGCCAGTATGGCTTCGTCAATCCGGAGATTATCTCCTGGCACCAGTCGGGCAACGTGCTGTTGATGGTCATCCTGGGTGGGCTGGGTAGTCTGAAGGGGGCGGTGGCGGGGGCGTTCGCTCTTGTGCTGATGCAGGAGTTGTTTTCCTCGCTCACCAAGCACTGGCAGCTCATGATGGGCGGCGTCATCGTTCTGCTCGTGCTGTTCCTTCCCGGCGGACTCGCGAGCGTTGCTCGGCGTTTCAGTAAAGAGCCGGCGCATGAGGCCGACCGTGACTGAAGCGCTTCTTTCCGCCGCGAACCTTACCCGCTATTTTGGCGGACTGGTCGCCAACAACAAGGTGTCCATCAATCTGCACCGCGGCTGCTTGCACGCGGTGGTGGGACCCAACGGGGCAGGAAAATCGACCTTGATCAATCTGCTGTCCGGGGATCTGCCCGCGTCCTCCGGCAGTATCCGTTTCCGGGACCAGGAAATTTCGGGGCTGAGTGCGGATCGCCGCTCGCGTCTTGGCATAGGGCGCAGCTACCAGAAGACCAACATCTTCCCCGCCTTCAGCGCGTTTGAAAACTGCCGTCTCGCCGCCCAGTCTCGCGCCCCGCATCCCTTGCGTATCTTCTCCGACGCGCTCGGGTATGCGCCGATCTGCGATACTGCAGCGCGTGCACTCGAGCATGCCGGATTGCATGGACGCGGCGATAGGGTGGCGGCCACCTTGAGCCACGGCGAACAGCGCCAGCTAGAGATCGCCATGGTGCTCGCCACTAACCCGGAAGTGC
Source organism: Sulfurifustaceae bacterium (assembly GCA_041483795.1). GTDB lineage: Bacteria > Pseudomonadota > Gammaproteobacteria > Acidiferrobacterales > Sulfurifustaceae > JAHFQD01. The sequence continues at coordinate 2,642 of JBGPGJ010000249.1, read as the reverse complement.
TGCTACTCGACGAACCCTTGGCCGGCATGGGCGCCGAGGAATCGGCACGCATGATCGAGCTGCTGAAACAACTATCCCCGAACCACGCGATCATGCTGGTCGAGCACGACATGGACGCCGTGTTCGCCGTGGCGGATACGATCACGGTAATGGTCAACGGCGAAGTGCTCGAGACCGGCGCACCTAAAAAAATCCGCGCGAGCGCCGCGGTTCAACATGCCTACTTGGGCCACGGTGAGGATCATCATGGGTGAGATCCTGATCGAGGCGCGCGGGCTGCATACCTATTATGGGTTGAGCCATGTCTTGCACGGTATCGACTTTTCGGTAAGCGCGGGGGAAACCATCGGCTTGATGGGGCGCAACGGCATGGGCAAGAGCACGCTGCTGCGCAGCGTGCTTGGACTCGTGCCACCGCGCCGCGGTGAGGTGTGGGTCCGCGGCGCGCGCATGCGCGAAGCCGCACCCCATCTGATCGCCCGCCAGGGGATTGCCTATGTGCCGGAGGGACGGGGCGTCTTTCCCAATCTCAGTGTGCGCGAAAACCTGGTCATGGCGGCCCGGCCCGGTCTGGATGGCCGCCGCACCTGGACCTTCGAGCGCGTGCTGGCGACCTTCCCCCAACTCGGCGGACGGCTCAACTACGGTGGCGACCAGCTTTCCGGCGGCGAACAACAGATGCTGACAATTGGCCGCGCCTTGATGACCAATCCAGATTTGCTGATCCTGGACGAGGCCACGGAAGGGCTGGCGCCGCTGATTGCGCGCGAAATCTGGCGCATCATCGGCGAAATCGGCGCGAGTGGCATCGCCACGGTCATCGTGGACAAAAATCACGCGGCCGTCACCGCCATCAGTGACCGCAACGTAATCCTGGTCAAGGGCCAGGTCGTGTTCGAAGGAAGTGGCGACGAGTTGCGCCTGCGGCCGGAGATCCTGCACAAACATTTGGGAGTTTGAATGAGTTTTGTCGCCGTTCAGGGTCATCGTATCGAATACAAATTCATCCACGCTTCGGCTGGAAACGGACCGGTCGTCGTTTTTCTGCACGAAGGACTCGGCTCGCTGTCCACGTGGAAGGATTTCCCCAGCCGTGTCGCCCACTCGACCGGCTGCGACGCCCTGGTCTATTCCCGTTACGGCTATGGACAGTCCGATCCGTTGACGGCGCCGCGCCGGGTGAATTTCATGCACGACGAGGCGCTTAACGCACTGCCTGAACTGCTCGATGAACTCGGCGTTGAAAAACCGATACTGTTCGGTCACAGCGATGGCGCTTCGATTGCGCTAATCCATGCCGGTGGATCGAAACGACCCACGGCGGGAATGATCTTAATGGCGCCGCATGTCATGGTCGAGGACATCTCCATTAAAAGCATCCAGGCGGCCAAGCAAACCTACGACACCACGAACCTTCGCGACAAGCTCGGTCGCTACCATGCGCACCCGGATTCGGCCTTCCGGGGTTGGAACGACATCTGGCTCCATCCCGAATTTCGCGCGTGGAACATCGAGGAATTCGTGCCGCGCATCGCCTGCCCGATACTGGCGATCCAAGGCGAGGACGACGAATATGGAACCATGGAACAGATCGAGCGCATCGCGCGGCTCGCCCCCGATGTGGATCTGCTCAAACTCACCGACTGCCGTCACTCGCCGCAGCGCGATCAACCCGAGGCGGTGATCGAGGCGGCCACTCGCTTTATAGACCGGATTCGCCACTAGCCATGTTCGAACGTGAAAAACTGATTCGCTTCCAACACTGCGATCCGGCCGGGATCGTGTTCTATCCGCAGTACTTCGTGTTGTTCAGCGAGCTGGTGGAAGACTGGTTCCGCGATGGCCTCGGCGTTGGCTTCGTCGAGCTGCACATGGTGCGCGGCCTGGGGATCCCGCTGGCCAGGATCGAGTGCGATTTTCTAGCGCCTAGCAAGCTTGGAGAGAACCTCACCATGAGCCTGGCGGTGAAAAGAATCCGTAACGGCTCGCTGACGCTTGCTATTTCGGCGCGCAGTGCGGCCGGCGAAGAACGCTTGCGCGCGACCCTGATCATCGCGCTGGTCTCGCTCGAGACACAGCGCCCGGTTCCCATTCCACCGGATCTACGTGCGCGCATCGAACCGTTTCAGTCATGAAGCAGAAGCAGGTACGCGATACCAACGACGGATAGGGACTGCCTCTCACCCAATGAACCCGATTCCCCCAGGCAATGCGCTAACGGAAGCTGCCGTGCGTGAAGCCCTGCGCCAGGTGACCGATCCAGAGGTCGGTATGAACATCGTTGATCTCGGCCTCGTTTATGGCATCCGGCTCTCCGACGGCGCAATACAGGTCGAGCTGACCATGACCAGTCCGGCATGCCCGATGGGCGATATGATCACGCAGGAGGTGCGCGGGGTATTGTCAGGGCTCGTGCCGGCGAACACCGAGGTGACGGTCAATTTGGTTCGAGAGCCACCGTGGAACCCGACGATGATGAGCGAACACGCCAAGCAACGCTTCGGCTGGAAATGAGCGCCGACTTGGCTCCCGGCTGGCGCGTTCCCTTACTGGCGGCGGGGTTCGTTTCGCTCGTTTTGGGCGTGGGCGCGGGGCTGTTCCTCCTTGGCTGGCGCGTTCCGCCGGTGGCGGCCGGCGCGGCG
>JBGPGJ010000248.1:0-4009 GCA_041483795.1 Sulfurifustaceae bacterium | reverse complement strand
GTTTTTTCTCGTTATCCCGCTATCGGTGACTTTTATCAAGGAGCGCGAGCAAGGCAGCCTGCTGCGGCTGCGTTCGCTGGCGGTGTCGCCGTGGCTGTTGATCGCCGGCAAAGCCGCGCCGTACTTCGTGATCAATCAATTGCAAATGGGGCTGATGCTGCTCGCGGGCGTTTATCTGTTGCCGGTTGTCGGCGGAGAAGGTCTGGAGATGGGGCATTCGCCGCTCGGGATTGCGCTGGTGTCCATGGGCGCGAGTTTGGCGGCGATCGGCTACGGCTTCCTGATTGCTTCGTTCGCACGCACTATCGAGCAGGCGACTTTCTTCGGACCGATTTCGGTGCTGATCCTGGCCGGCATCGGCGGCGTGTTGGTGCCGAGGATGATCATGCCACCGTTGATGCAGCAGGTCGGCATGATCTCGCCGTTTGCCTGGGCGCTCGAGGGGTTTTTCGACGTATTCTTGCGCGAAGGGGGTATGCGCGAGGTATTGCCGGAGGTGTCGGGCCTGGTGGCGTTCGGACTTGCGTGTTTCGGCATCGCGGCGTGGCGTTTTCGCCGCCAGTTTCGTGGCTAAATCTTCCGCGACGAAAAATCTCGTATGCCCGGTTCTGAAAACCAAGCGCTCAAACGCGAGCTGAAGCAGCTCATCGTCAGTGCGTGTAACAAGGATATGGTCCCCGACGACGTGGCGGACGATGCGCCGCTGTTGGGCGAGACGTCGGTGCTTGGACTCGACTCGCTCGACGTGCTGCAGGTCAACGTTGCTCTGCAGCAGCGCTACGGCGTGCGCATCGAGGACGGCAAACACGCGCGCAGAGTAATGAAATCAATCAACGCGCTCGCCGATTTCGTTTCTCCCTGAGATAGCGCTGCCTCGATGGGCCATGTAAGCATCCGCGGCTACGGCATCGTCTCGGCCTATGGGATCGGGACCGCGCCGCTGGTGGCGGGCCTGCGTGCCGGCCGCGCGGCGCTGGCTCCGCTAGTCGAGTCGCCGATTCCCGCGTTGCGTGGCCTGAACGTCAGTGCGCTGCCCACGGGCTTGTTCGCGTCCGATCAACACGGGGCGATCGCGACCGTGATGGCGGCGGTGGACGAGGCGTTGCGGCGCGCGGGCGCGAGCGCGCCGCTCGACGATTGCGCGCTCATCTGTGGCGGTACCAATACGTTTGCGTTCGCCGAACACGATTATCTGCGGTTGCAGCGCGAACCGTCCGGGCTGCGATGGCACGTGCACGATGCCGGTTTCCTCACCACGCAGCTCGCGCACGCGCTCGGCGTGCGCGGACCGGTGCTGACGATTTCCACTGCCTGCTCGTCGAGCGCGAACGCGCTGCTCGTCGCGCGCGATCTGGTTCTGCGCCGGCGCTCGCCGCGGGCCCTGGTGGTGGGCATCGAATCGTTGAGCGCAATGACGCTGAGCGGTTTTCAGTCGCTGATGATGCTCGATCCGCGGGGTTGCCGGCCGTTCGACGCCGCTCGCGCCGGACTTCAGCTTGGCGAGGGCGCGGCCGCGTTGCTGCTGGAGCCGACGGGCGCGGGCGCGCGAGTCCTCGGTGGCGCCAATCTTTGCGACATCCATCACGTCACGAGCGCGAACCCGGACGGTAGCGGCATGGCGCGCTGCATGCGCGCGGCGCTCGCGGACGCCGGAGTCAGCAAGCGCGACATCACCGCGATCAAATCGCACGGTTCCGCCAGCCGTGAAAACGACGCGGCCGAGGCGGCAGCCATGCGCACGGTGTTCGATACACCGCCGCCGTTCACATCGCTCAAGGGTTATCTCGGTCACACGCTTGGCGCCTGCGGCGTCGTCGAAACCGCCGCGTTGCTGGCGACGCTCGAGGCTGGGTTCGTTCCGGCGACGGTCGGTTTCTCGGCTGTCGATCCGGCGCTCGGGTGCGCGCCAATCGCCAGGTCGCTCCCCGGCGACACCGGCAACTATTTGTTGAACTTCTTCGGTTTCGGCGGCAATTACGCGTCGCTGGTCATCGCTCATGGTTGAGCGGGGGAAAATTTACATTCACGCCGCCGCCGCGCTTGCCCCGCAAGGCGCCACACGCGCCGCGGAATGTCGGCCGTTGACCTCCGATCCGGACACGGATTTGCGCGCGCTGACGAAACACGTGCTTGGTCAGGGACTGCGTCAGGCTTCGCATTTCGTGGAGCTGGCGGCCATCGGCGCACGACTGTGTCTCGATCGCCTCGGGCGGGCGCCGGCGCCGGACATGGCCCTTTATCTCGGTACCGGGCTTGGAGACGTGCGCAAGACCGCGTCGATGTTTCGCCAGGTGTTGCCGCCGGGTTCGGGCATGGCCGCGCCGTTCGATTTCATCAATGCCACCGCCAACATTGCGGCGTTTTACGTCGCGCGGCTCGCTGGCGTGAGTGCGCGCAATTTGACGCTGACGCAAGGCGCGTTTTCCTTCGAATGCGCGTTGCGGCTGGCGCTGGACGATTTGCGCGCGGACGCCGTGCCCGCCGCGTTGGTGGGCGGAGTGGACGAGAACTGTTTCCCGCGCTCCGTGTATCTGAGCCGCTGGTTGTTGCGCGACGACGAGATCATGGGCGAAGGCAGCGCATGGTTGTATCTTTCCGCCCAACCCGCCGGCGCCGTGGCGGAATTGTTGTGGGTACGACAGTTGGCTAAGGGACAGCAAAGTCCGGCGCAGTGGGCGCGCACGGTAAGCGAAGCGCTGGTGAAGCCGGCGGATGAAACCCTGACGCTGGTGGGCGGTGGCGGTCTCGCGCCGCAGGAGCAGGCGGCGCTGGCGCGACAATTGCCGCGGGCGCGATGGTGTACGTATATGGAATTTTGTGGAAGTTTTCCGACCGCCGCCGCGTTTGGCGTGGCGAACTGGTTGGAGCAGGCGTCGCCGGGTTTGTGGGTACATATCAATCGCGATGCCGACGGCGCAACCATGCTGATCGGCTGGAGAATTGCCGGTATCTAAGGAACCGCTGAACAAATTCAAAAATACTAATTGTCACCGCAAAGACGCAAAGAGCGCAAAGATTTTTCCCGAAAAATTCTCTTGTTCTTCTTTGCGTCCTTCGCGTCTTTGCGGTGAATATTTGTTAGAGTTTTTTTTTAAAGTTTTTCTAGATCGCCGCGCGTAAATCCGTGAACAAGCGTTGTTCGCGCTCGGCGCATTCACGCAGCAGATCCGAAAGCTTGGGATACGCCGTCGTGGCGTTCTCCTTGCCCTTGCAAAGCTGCGCGCCGAGCACGGCGAACTCACGCCAGCGGTCGCCGATCGCCGTGAGTTGGAGCGAGAGATCCGCCAGCGCCGGGCGCCCTAGCACGTCGGCGGCCTCCTGCAAGAAGGCGGCATACAGGAAACGAAAACCGGCGCCGCCGGTGCCGATTTCTTCCTGCATGCGCACCACGTTGGCGACGTTGGCGCGCGCCAACTTTTCCCCGAATTGCCGTGGCCAACGTTCCAGACGGCCAGCCAGGTAACGAATCCCGCGCGTGCCCAGAAACGGCAGTGGCGTATTGAGCATCAGCCGACACGTGTTACGCAGCGCGATTCGGATCGGACCCGCCAAATCGGGGTTCTGGGGAAGCTGCTCGGGGTAGTAGATCAGGCCCTTGGGCGGAAACGGACCGCCGCGCGCAAAGCGCGCGCGTCGCAAGTCGTCGGCCGGACAACTCACCACCATCTCGGCCACCGGGTCGCTCAACAGGTATTGACCGTCGCGACGTCCGTAGGCGACGAAGTTGTGACCGTTGTACTGAAAGCGCATGTCCGCAGGGAAGTACGTCAACCAGAAGATGTTTCCCTGAAGTCCGACGGGAATGCCTCGATCGAGCAGTTCGTTGAGCCGGCGCGTACCGGTTTCCGGATCGCGGAAGCGCTCGTAACGCATGCGCACGTGCAGGTGCTTGCTCAAGTTCTTGATGATCGCGCGGGGTCTATTGCGGTAGGCCGTGAGCGGCAGGCCGCCCATCTTCACGAACGGGACGTGGATGAAAAACAGGCCTTCGCCGATTCCGAACACCATC